>JBJTRR010000187.1:0-7417 GCA_046076185.1 bacterium
AAAAGCAATACGGTTGCTGCCTCAAATGCCCGGCCGGGGCTGATGAAATTGTTTGCCTTGTCGCCAATATCAATTTTCTCGCTGCTTATTTTTGCTCTATCGGTTCAGTCTCGGGTTGCCGTGGCCCAGGAGAAGGCCAAGTCAGGCACAGTTCCGGCCCAGGCCATTTCTCCGCTCACTTCCGAGGAGTTTCTCCGCTCGGTTGATGAATATCTCGGCCTGGTGCGGCAGCAGATGGTTGACCCGGCCTTTCCGCTCGACCGGCGCGAGGCCATTGCCTCAGAAACGCTGGCCATGCTGCGTTCCCGAATTGGTGAAGCCCCTGCCCCCGACGATGCCCTGAAAGTCTGGGCCCAGCTGATAGATGTTGCCGAAAGCTTCAGCAGGAAGCATCCACGGCACCCCATGGAAGAGCGGTTCCGCCTGACACAGGCGGAAGCCTGGTGGCAAAGGTCGCGGCTCAATTCGCGCATGCAGGCTGTTCGAAATCCGGCAAGCCCTACCGACTCAGCCCGGCCCGACCGCGAAAAAGCCATTACCATGCTTCGCGAATCGATAAAAACCATAGGTCAGGGCAACGACCCGCAAAGCCAGATGTCGCGATATCTTCTGGCCCAGTGCCTGGCTGATCAGGTGGTGGCCACACCCACCAGCCCGCAGGTTGCGCAATGGCGTAATGAAATTCTGGCCCTGACGGAAAAGCTTGACAACGAATCCATCAGCGACTGGGCCCTGATCATGCGGGCCCGGGCCCTGAGCGAAACCGGCCGCGACCTAGAATCTCTCAGCGTGCTTGAAAAAACCACTCCCGCCTTTCGACACCGCTATGCTTCAGCCTGGGCCGATGTCAAAATTGCTGTTTTCATCAAACTCAAAAAATGGCAGGAAGCCGAAGCCTTTCTCCGCAGCACCGACCTGCCTGACAGCCTGGCCGGTCGTCTGGAAATCGACCTCTGGGCCCACCGCTGGAAAGAAAATCTGACCGATTCGGAAAAAACCGAAATTCAAAACAAGACTTTCGCAGCCCTAATCAAAATTCGCCAGGCCACCGACACCGACGCCATTGGGGCCCGCAAAATACTGGCCTTATCGGGCATCACCCCGCCCGAAAATGCCGAGAGCCTCTGGTGGGTGGCCCTGGCTGAAGCCCTGCTTTTTCAGGGCCAGGACGAAAAAGGGGCCCGCGCCCTTGACACCGCCACCCAGCGAGCCCATGCCGAGAACAGCCTTGCCAATGCCGCGAAGTATGAATATCAGGCCGGTGCCGCCTGGTATAAGGCCGGCCAGTTTAACACGGCCCAGGCCCGCATGCTTGATGTGATCAGCCAGGCCGAGCCGACACCTGTCGGCCCCAGGGCCAGCCTGCTGCGTGTCATGAGCCTCAAGGCCATGGGGCTAAGCGGCCGGGCCATGCTGGCCGAGGCCATTGCGATGCACATGGAACGATACGCCGAAGACGAGCTGACCACCGGCGAGGTGCTGTGGATTGAAGGCGAAACCAAGGCGGCTTCAGGCGATAAGGAGGGGGCCATTGAAGCCTGGGGCGAAATCCCGGCCAACCACCCCCGCTGGCTGGCCGCCAACCTGGCCTCGGCCCGGATCGACCTGGAACAGCTTGAAACGCTGGTGCTGGTGGGCGACAACAAGGCCTTTGCCCGCCGCTGGGACGTGGCCCGAAAGCGGCTGGAACTGGCCCGCGACGAAGCCCTGGCCCCGGCCGACAAAATTACGATTGATCTTTATATCTGTCGAATTGACCTGACACCGGGCTCGGAACGGGTCGATAACGCCCGCCAGGCCTGCCTGCGGCTTCAACCACGGCTGACCCGTGAAAGCCAGCGACAGCTTTACAGCGCCGTCATGATCATGACTGATGCCCTGCTGGGCCGCACCCTTGATCTGGAAGCCCAGCTCAAGGCGCGCGACCAGCAGATGGACGATTCACTTGTGCTTGACATGTGTCGTGTGCTTGATATCTCGGCCGCCATTATCGACACCGAACCGACTCGCAAGCAGCTAGGCTCGGCCATGGCCCGATTGTCAGAAAGCCTGCCTTCGGCCGACCATAAAAAACCAACGGAAGTGAATCAGGAGCTTGAACTTCGGAAAATCCGCGGGCTGATCTATGCCGGTCAGCCGACAGCCGCCGAACCGCGGCTTGATGCATGGATGAAGGCCAATCCTGATGTCAGCCCGACACTGCTTTATGCCATTTCTGATGCACTGCTGCGGCTCAATGCCACGTCAAAGGCGATCAGCTATCTGACACGCTGGGTTGGCCAGGAAACGGAAGGCGAAATTCCCTGGTTTCTGGGCCGGCTTGAGCTGGCCAAGGCCCTTTATCGTGAGGGCCGCGACGACGAAGCCCGCAGGCTGATTGACGCCACACTGGTGCTCTACCCGGAAGCGGGCGGCCCTGGCCTGAAACGCCGCTATGAACGGCTGCGCAGCTCAATCCGCGAAATCTAGTTTCATTAAGTCAGGGGGGGCAAATCCATGGATATCAACTGGAAAGCCGTTCGCTCGTTCCGGTTCGGGCACGAAGCCGAGCTGGCCCGGTCGATCCTTGAAAATGAAGGCATTGAAGCGATTGTGGCCGACGCCACAACCCTTGAGATGGACTGGCTTTTGAGCAACGCAATTGGCTACACCAAAGTGCAAGTTCCGGCGGCTGATCTCGACCGGGCCCGTGCCATTCTGGCAAGCCACGATGCCTTTGCGGCAACGATGGACGAAGCGGCCACCGACAACATTTGCCTGGCCTGCCAGTCGCCCATGGCCGAGACCGACGACAATTGCCCCCGCTGCGGCTGGAGCTATGAAGAGCTGGCCGAACCGGCCGCAACCGGGCCGGCCGGCGACGGCAGCCCCGGCGTTTTCAGCTTCTTCCAGCGCAACCGGCGGCTGATCATGGCCAGCTATTTTCTGCCGATCATCGGCCCCGTGCTGGTCACACTGATCGTCTGGCTGCTTTTCGGCGTGCTGCTCTGACGGTTGCCTGACTGAATTAAGTATCCGGCCTGAAACGCAAAGAGCATCCAGCAATAATGACGCATTGAAAAATGCGTTTTGCCGGTTCAGTCTCTTTGGGTAGTTTCATACTATGCCGGCTTCGTCCATGGTCTCGCCAAGTGCATTTTTCAGTATTTTTCGCAATGTTGAATCCTGGTTCAGCATATGGTCGTCAGTTAATTCGTATTTCTTCGCAAAGCCGTTTAAAATGAATAACTGTCTTTTTGTCAGGTTGGGAATGTTGTCATATGTGTCATAATCTGGATCGTAATAATGATCAAGATTAGGTCTGTAAGTATAAACAAAAGCCAGTTCCATGAGGCTCTTGCCGGTTCTTTTTTTCATATTTTTCACGGCTTCTCTTGATTCGGTACTGACACTCCTGAACCAGCCTGTCTGGGTCTTCTCATAAGCCACAATGGCATCATTCACCTTCGGTATTTTCTGTATTGGTAAAACAACATCATGAATGGCATGATGCAGTTCGCGATCTTCGAGAAGTTCTTTCGCCATGTAATATTTGTTTTCTCTGCGATCATAAACAACAACCCCGGGTTTAATTTCCAGGCCCTGGGCCTGGAGGGTCTGCAGCAGGACCAGCAATTTGGCCAGGCTCGGCTGATAGTGACCACTCATGTTATCTGCCCAAATTAATTCGCCATGTTTAACCATCAGACAGCCCGAGCAGATAATATCGTTTCCGGCAAGGTAGCTGGAGTGGTAAAAAATACCACGCCCCATGCCAGCCGGGCCCGTCATGACATGGTGTTTTCTGACATAAATTTCTCGCCTGATCGACATGGCAAACACCGCAACCCCAAATTTCCCCTTAATTTTTATCTTTCTCCCGTTCGCCAATACGATTTGAGACTGGTCATGAATATCCTGGCTGTCCGCCGTGTTATCCTTGAGGTCTTTCTTTTTTGTACTTCGCCAGTTTTCTGTATGAAACGGCACAAGCGAGTTGGTACTCGGGTCAAATACTTTAAGCAACCCACCCTCAATATGCAGCC
The DNA here is from genome assembly GCA_046076185.1 of bacterium. Classification (GTDB taxonomy): domain Bacteria; phylum Planctomycetota; class Planctomycetia; order Isosphaerales; family Isosphaeraceae; genus QWQI01. The sequence continues at coordinate 4,026 of JBJTRR010000187.1, forward strand.
GCAATGCTTCGGTCTGGTCTTCGTCATGCAGATAAATCAGGTTGGGCTTGAGGTGCTTCCTTTCGTTATCCAGCTTGAAGCCATGTCCTCCAAGGCCAGTGCTCAAGGCATTCTTAAGATAAACGTCGGCATGATCCGAAACGTGTTTCATCTCGGATTCAACCTGAAACGCGAACCAATCTCTTCAGCAGCAGCCCAGTGAAGGCCTCGAATGATCGGGAAAACCAGGCAGTCGCCAAAAGTCCGTGTTTCCTTTTCCCGACTAATCGCCCGCATCGCTTTGCCGGTCAGAAAATATGTATCTGAAAGCAGGTTGGCCTGAACGGCTTTATCAAAGGCGTCTGCCCGGTGTGGATGATTCAATAATCCGTCATGATACCTCTTGATCGATGCCGAAATGAAATCATTATTTGCAAGTCGCATGATAAACTGGTTATGTTTTTCCGGATAATTTACAAATGCCTTTTGAAAAAGCTGATTAATCGCGGCAGTATACTCAGCATGAGTCGGAAATCTGGGGGCATTGTTATTCGCAAAAGAAGCCACCTTAGTGTCAGCCGCCGCCGAAATCAATTCAGATTCCAGTTTCAATTCATCCAGGGTTTTTGGCATTGCTCTTCTTCACCTGATTGCAAAATGAAATTGTAGCGTTGTTTAACTATCCTCATGCCCAACTGTTTCGGCTTAAATTTTACCTGTGAATGATGAAATCTGGCAAGTTTTAATTCAACCCGACAGATGATCATCGCCTACCCTGAAAACCTTGACCTTGTCGCCAGGCCTGGGTGATCAGCGTATAAAAACCACTATCGGCCCACCCACCCCTGGCTGATCGACCAGGCACGCCCACCACACTCATCTCTCGACTTACACAAGGCTTGTTTATCAGAATATTTCACAAAATAATCCGGTTCTGTATTGAATCGGTTCATGAAAATCGCCAAACTGACTGATACGTACCTACCGGGCAAACCAAAATTGCTGCGCACCCTCTTCGGCGGCGATAGGCCCGACAGTTCAAACAACCAGTTGAAAACAAGGGAGCCCCCTGAATGACGCCTCCAAGCGATTCAAAGGTCAGCCGTCGTGGTTTCATCGGCTCAACTTCAGCCGCAGCAACCACTTTGGCCGCCTCAACCATTCCACACCCCGCCATTGGTGCCGTTGCAGGCGCCAATGAAAAAGTCAATGTCGCCATCATCGGCCCTGGTGGCCGTGCCCAGGAACACATCCGTATCCTGAAGAGGATCAAGGAAGCCGGCGGCAATGTTGAAACCGTTGGCGTTGCCGACGTTTGGGACGGTAACGAAGAAGTCGGCCGCGGCCTTTATCCTTCGGCCAAGAAGATTGGTCTCGACACCAACGACAAGAACGCCGTTACCAAAGACTATCGCCGCATTCTTGACCGCAAGGACGTTCACGTCACGCTGATTGCCACGCCTGACCACTGGCATGCCAAGCAGACGATTGACGCCATGGAAGCCGGCAAAGACGTCTATTGCGAAAAGCCAATGACGCACACCGTTGACGAAGCCCGCAAGGTGGCCGAAACGGTGAAGAAGACCGGCCGCGTGATGACTGTGGGCGTGCAGTCAACCGCCGACCCCCGCTGGAAGCTCGCCAACGAGATGATCACCGGCGGCAAGATTGGCAAGGTCATGCAGGGCCAGACAAGCTACTATCGCAACAGCGATGTTGGCCAGTGGCGTTATTACAAGCTGACCAAGGATATGAACCCCAAGACGGTTGACTGGAAGATGTTCCTGGGCACCGAATTCGGCCTGGCCCCTGATCAGCCTTTCGACCGCGCCCGCTATGCCCAATGGCGTTGCTACTGGGATTTCGGCGGTGGCATGTACACCGACCTCTTCGTTCACCAGCTCACCCACCTGATTCAGGCCATGGGCGTTCGCTTCCCAAGCCGCGTTGTTGGTGCCGGTGGTCTTTATATGGAATACGATGGTCGCGACGTTCCTGACGTTGCCACCGTTGTGGCTGACTATGCTGAAGGCTGCCAGGTGATCATTTCGGCCACCATGTGCAACGACGTTCAGCTTGGCGAAATCATTCGCGGCCATGCCGGAACGATCACCTTCGGTGGCTCGCCGAACGATGGCTTCCGCGTTGCTCCGCAGAAGGTTGCCGGCGCTGCCCCTGCACCTCCAGGTGCCAACAAGGGCGATGGCGGCGAACTCTTTAACCCGCAGCAGCCTCGTGAAGACACCCGCGCCCTGTGGGAACACTTCCTTGAGTGCGTTCGCTCAAAGAACCAGGAAACCCTTTGCCCGGCCGACCTTGGCTATGCCGCCATTGCCACGGTCAATCTGGGTGTTGATTCCTACCGCTATGGCAAGGCCTACTTCATGGACCCAGCCAGCGGCAAGATCACCGACAAGGATCCAGGCTGGTCAACCGCCTGGGAAAAGACGAGCCATGCCCGTGGCAACCCGAAGCAGGTTCAGGGCTGGAAGGCCGGCGACACCGGCTCGAAGCTTGTTCCTCCGCCTTACCAGAAGCTCGAAGGCAACTGGAAAGACGGCCAGGACCCTGCCGCCAACGCCTGATCAGGCAACCGGCCTGATTCTGACTTGATCAAGTCCCGCCCGTTCATCATGAGCCGGCGGGATTTTTCATTTTTCCCTGAAAAGTAACAATTGTGTATATTCTTTTCACAAGGCTTTGTTCAGGCTCGCGTTATTTGATAAATAATAATAATAAACCGCATTCCCACAGGCTTGAAATCAAAGGCTGATACTGATTTGCCCATGGCCAACCCACTGAAAATCGGGATGATTCTGAACGAGCCGCCGCTGGCCGAAAAATCGGCAGCAGCACGCTCCTATGAAGCCATGGCCCGAGTGATTGAAAGCAACCTGGGCAAAGCCGATAGCCTTGCCACCGATATTGATTTTTCTGTTGTCTGGATGAATTCGGTTGATCTCAACAGCGATCGCACAATATTGAACGAAAAATTTCCATGCCTGGCCAACCGTTGCCAGCTTTTTGATCTTCACGGCGGAAGGTCGTTACTTGATAAAATTGATAACCGCCTTTGCCCCATGGCTTTCCATGCCTCTTCAGCTTTGCGTGCCTCGGTTAAAAAAGCATATGAAACCCGGCAGGCCGACATCCTATACGTGGAACAGGCATGGATGACCTATGCCCTGCCCCGGTCGTTCGACGCCAACCGTGTTCTGCTCAGCCTGCAATATCTTCTATCCACTGACTTTACCGCCGTCCCGCCAGCGGAAAACATCTTCGAAAAAATCGGCCGCCAGCGTCTGCTCAACGCCGAGCTTCGCCTGATTCGCCGCTGTCGCCATTTTCGTGTCCTTTCCGACGACATGGCCAACTCGCTCAAAAAGCTGCATCCCTCGGCCCAAATCCACGTC
>JBJTRR010000188.1:0-3387 GCA_046076185.1 bacterium
CCCCAGCTTAAGCGGCTCAAGGCAAGTATCCTGGCCTCGGAAGGTGAATTTGACTCTGCCGACAAGCTCATGGCAGACCTGATTCTGCAATCGCCGCAAGATTTGGCACTGGTCATGGAACGGCTTGCCGCACTTCGCACCCGGGCCAACCAGCTGAAAGACGATGCCGACCGTGAACAGGCCCGTGGCGTGAACAGCCAGCTTGACCAGCTGATTACGACCTATCGGGGCAGATTTGCATCGAATCCCGAGCTTTATGCCTTTGAAGCCGAACTGGCTGCCGACCGCGGGCAGGCCGAACGTGCCATTGAAATATCGCGAAAGATTGATGCCCTTAACCCCACCAGCCCATTGGGGCCTCTGGTTCGTCTGCGTGTGATGATGCCGCGCAGGCAGTGGCCTGAAATTGTTAAGAATCTTGAGGATGCCATCGCCCGCGACCCGCGCCGCCGCGACCTGAAAATACAGCTGGCCACGGTTTATGCCGAGCAGGGCCGGGGCAAAGATGCCCTGACACAGGTTGATCAGGTGTTACTGGCCGAACCGGCCCAGGTTGACGCCACCCTGCTGAAAAGCCGCCTGCTTGTGCAGAACGCAGCTGATAAAGATCGCCCCGCCGTTGCCCTTGAAGCCATCAAACTTCTTGAGCCACTGGCCGCTGCCAACCCAGAAAATAAAGATGTTTATGAAGAAGCCTCGGCACTGGCCCGCTTTGGCGGCAGGCCTGAACTGGCCACAGCCTGGCTTGACCGTGGCCTGAAGGCCCATCCAGCTGACCCGAATATGGTTTCACTGATGCTTGAAACGCTGGCCGGCACGCCTGAATTCAAGCCAGCCCTGGCCAAATGGTCGGCCGAGGCGGAAAAAGACACATCAGGCAAACTGCCTCTGGCGGTCTCCGTAGCCTTGCAGCGGCTGGGCATGCTTGACGATGCCCTGAAGCTGGCCCGCCTGGCTTCAGCCAAGGCTGGCTCGCCGGGTGCGTGGCTTAACGAGGGCGGCATTTTGCTCACGATGGCCGATTCGGCCCCTGCCGCCAGTCGCCAGCAGGTGCTTGAGCAGGCCATCACCGCCTACGACAATGTTCTGAACAAAGCCCCTGATGCCATTGAGGCTGTGAACAACAAGGCCTGGATTCTGCATCATTACCTGGCCCGGCACAAATCGGCCTCTGACCTGGTCGAAGCGTTTCTGAAACGAATCGACCCCGCCCGCCTTCCGGCCGAATTCGACGACACCGTCGGTTCCATTCGCGAATCGGTTGCCCAGATTCGCGAGGCTGAAAAGGCCTATGCCAGCGGTCTGGCCAAGGCACCCGCCCACGCCATGCTGAATTATCACATGGGCCGGCTGGTGGCAGCCGACCCTGGCCGGCGTTCCTCAGCAGTGGCTTATCTGCAGAAGGCTATCGACAGCCGCCTGCCTGAAGCCGAAGCCACCCAGGCCAAGCGCATGCTGGCCGACCTTCAGGCCAAATCAGCCAGCCCTGCCACAATCAGGGCCAACTGATCACCCAATTCGCCGGGAATACTGTCTGGACAGAATTCCTGCCGTTTTTGTAGTATTTAGTGATTCAAGGGCCTGTCTCCAGTGGGGCAGGCCATGATTCAGTCGTTCTCTCTCAAGACCGAAAAGCAGACAAGGAGTGTTCGGGATGTTACGACGCAGCATGCTACTGACATCATGGTGGACCTGTCTTGTTGTTGGAGGATTATTCACCACGATGAGTTCAGCCAATGCCGCCAACCCTGTTGTTGTGATCGACACAACCAAGGGCAAGATTGAAGTCGAGCTGTTTCAGGACAAATGCCCCATCAGTGCGGCCAATTTCCTGAAATATGTGGATAACAAGCACTACGACGGCCTGGTCTTCCACCGCGTCATCAGCGGCTTCATGGTTCAGGGCGGTGGCATGACCGCCGACATGAAGGAAAAGGCCACCATGGCCCCGATCAAGAATGAAGCAGCTACAAGTGGAGTCAAGAACGAACGCGGCACCATCGCCATGGCCCGTACCAACGTTCCTGATTCGGCCACCTGCCAGTTCTTCATCAATCACAAGGATAACGACTTCCTGAACGCCTCGCCCGGCAATGCCGGCTATGCTGCCTTCGGCAAGGTTGTCGCCGGAATGGACGTGGTTGACGCCATCGCCGCCGTGAAGACCGGCAGCAAGGGCTTCCATCAGGACGTTCCGCTGGAAGCTGTAACAATCAAATCAATCACCCGCAAGTGATTGAACTGGGTTGTGGCGTGAATGGGCCGGTCAACTTCCGGTAATTCACGCCCTTTCGTCCAGATTACCCGGATTGCCTCCGGCTTCGTGTTGCATACTCTAAAGGAAAGTTGTAAATTTGGTCGAAGATCAATGACAACTTTTGTCTGTGATGTCCCCTTTACTCAGGAGCGTGGTGAATGGCTCACGTTGTCGCCGAGCCTTGCTTTGACTGCAAGTACACCGATTGCGTAGTGGTTTGTCCGGTTGACTGCTTCTATGAAGGCCCGCAGATGCTCTTCATCAACCCTGATGAATGCATCGACTGTGAGGCCTGCGTTCCGGAATGCCCGGTCGCAGCCATCTTCCACAGCGATAACCTGTCGGACGAATGGAAAGACTTCACGGAACTGAACCGTGAAATGACCGTCGGCCAACCGGGCGTCCTGACGACCCTGAACGAAAAACGCGACGCCCTTGAAGGCGAATCCTGCAACAAGGCCGGTTCCTGAGCCTCGTTGCCAGTCTCTCTCCAAATCTCAAGGCCATTTGCCCCTCGGGCAGGTGGCTTTTTTGTGTTATTGATCTGGAGCCAGCGCCATGTCGGCTGAGATGGATTCCGCCCCCGAGTCGGCCGAAACCGACCAGACACCACGCCAGCATTGCCCGGCCCCGGCCAGCCTGCTGAAAGCACTTGCCGAATACAACGCTGAGGCCCGCGTTGTTGACTTGCCAACCCGTTATTATCGCGTCCGTTGCCGCATTCTGGGGCAGGGGCCCACTGTTGTTGTAAGCCCTGGCCTTGCCTCAACCTACGAGGGTTTTGCCCTTTTTCTGAAGACGCTGGCAACCGACTTCCAGACCGTCATTTACGACTACCCCGGCGACCAGCCGGGCGATGGTGCCCGGCTTTCACGCATCAGCCACGACGATCTGGTCTGCAACCTTTTTGAAATCATGGATGGCCTGAATATCGGCCGGGCCTTTCTGGCTGGCACTTCGTTCGGCTCAACCGTCACGCTGAAAGCCCTAGCCCGCGACCCCCGCCGGTTCCCCAAGGCGGCTCTTCAGGGCGGTTTTGCAAGACGCCATTTCTCTCTGCCTGAGCGACTGGCCCTTAAGGTCGGCCGCTTGTTTCCGGGCACCACAGGCCGGTTGCCATTGCACGAGAC
>JBJTRR010000189.1:0-8069 GCA_046076185.1 bacterium
CCCACGGCACCAATCCGGTCTGGATCCATACCGTATTTCTTTGCCTCCCGGCGCACATACATCAAGGCATTACGCACATCTTCCCACTGGGCGGGCCAGGAGTGTTTGAGCGCAAGGCGATAATCAATCGCAAAGGCAATATAACCTCGGCGAGCCAGCGATGCCGCATAAAGGCCCAGTTGCCGGCGGTCGCCGCTTTTCCACGAGCCGCCATGAATCACCACTACGGCTGGTTTGGGCTCGGTGGAGGCCTCTTTTGTCGAACGATATACGTCGAGCTTGACTGGCCCTGTTGAGCGTTCCACATAGGGAATGCCCATTTCTACAGTCACTTCCTTCAGGCCCTCACGCAGCATGGCTGGAACCTGGTCGCGAATTTCTTTGTCAACCTGCTGGAACAGCTCTTCGCCTGTTGCCGATTTGACATCTGCCGCAATCACGGCCTGGGTTGAAACGAACAGAATCACCGGAATGGCAAGCCATCGAATTGTCAGCAACCTCATGAAAATCCTCGTTTTCATCAGACACCTATTTCTATAACGTGTGGCAAGGCCGAACTTCCAGATGGGCTCAGGCTTGAAGTCGAACTCAGGAAGTTGCCTTGGTTTTGCGGTTACGCTCTGAAGCCGGCACCCAGTCTTCTGCCAGTTTGGCTTTGCGGCGCAGGTCTTTCAGCCATTCGTCGCGGCTTGTGCCCAGGGAATCAGACATTGCCGAACCCAGAAGCCGCAGGAATGGGCCGGCCGGACCATAAAGCTGTTCGGGTGATACACCCCGTCGGCTGTTCAGTGTCATCACATAGTAAATGCTGGAGGTCGCATTGGGTTGAACAACCGGCACTTTTTCTTTCAGTTCATAGGCGGTGTTCATGAGCGTTTCACCTGGTTCGACCAGCTCAGGAAACTGGTTGGCCCGGGGCGGCATGCCACCAAAGCTGGTCGCCTGACGGGTGGTCGGTGCGGTCACAATCACTGTTTTCTTGGTGGCTGTGGCCTCAGCATTCAGGTCACCGGCTTTTTTCTCAAGGGCCGCAGCAAATTCTTTGGCCGCTTTTTCAGCCATCTCGCGGGCTTTTGCGGTCTTCCAGTAAGAAGATACAGCTGTCTTTGCTTCTTCAAAGGTGGGCACCCGGGCCGGCTGATCTTCAACCTTCCAGACAAGATATCGCCGACCGGCGATGGTCGAGAAAACCGATGGCGAGAAGCTGTCGAATTCTTCCGAGAAAATCTCGGTTGTGAAGTTGTTGCCAAGATCGCCGATTTCTGTGCCGACACGGGCATCAACAATCGCACCCAACGAGATCACGGCTTCAGGCGAAGTGGCTTCGTCCAGCGAGATCAAATTGGTTTTTTCGTACGCCAGTTCAAGCTTCTTCACGGCATCCACCAGGGCGGCCGAGTCGTATTTTGGCAAGGGTGTGTTGCCGGGCCGGCCTTCTTCAATCGCCACTTCATTGGCTTCCTGGACGTCGATGATTTTGTCGGCGAACGGGTTCATCACGCCTTCGCGAATCTGGGTGAATTTCTGCTCGACCAGATTCGTGGCATCTTCGCGGGCAAGTTCTTCGGTAATCGATGTCTGAACTTCTTCAAACGGGCGATATCGGGTGCCTTCGGCCGGGGCAGGCGGCACCTGTGCATCAGCAGGGCCCTTGGGCGTCTGCTTCGCTTCGTGGTCGCCGGCAAAAAGATCCTTCGGCAAAGGGCTCAGCTTCAGGCGTTCTTCAGGGGTGAGCGGCGGCAGGGTGAAGTCGGCTTCCTTCCGGCTTTCGTATTCTTCACGCACCCGTGGTTCCTTCATTTCGGCCGTCAGCTTAGCGGTGATGGCGTTGATGTCCGCCGAAATGGCTTCCACCTGAACTCTGCGGGGAATCTTGAAGGCCGGGGCCGCCAGGGTGCGTTTGGGCTCGGTCTGGCTGCCCTTCTCAAAAAGTGCTTTCAGGTCGGCTTCAGCCGGTTCGCCCACCTGCGGCAGATAGGCATCAACCGCGAACGGCACGGCGTTCACGGAAACGGCTTCAGCTTCCTTGCGATATTCTTCATAAACTTCCAGCGGGCTGATTTCAGCGTTCACACCAAGCCGCTGCACCTGCAGAATTCTCAGCTGGTTGCCGATGGCATCCATCAGGGCCTGGTCAGGAATGCGGGTGGCAAAGAAAGATTGGTAAGTCAGGTCAAGGTCGGCATTTGTGATACTGCCAATACGATCAGCGAAGGTTCGCATCGTCGTTTCTGAACCCGACAGGCCGAAGCTCTGGAGCAGAATGGGCACAGGCGATTCACGCAGCCATTTTTGTGTTGAGGCCGTATCGATGGGAATGCCAAGCCTGTCGGCTTCTTTGGACATGATCATGGCATCGACGATCGATTTGTCGTCGGTGGGGCCGAAGAAGTTCTGGATGGGCGGCAGGCCCATCTGGGCTTTGGAAAGTTTCAGCAGCAGAAGCCGTGTGAGAAAATCGTTGGCATAGGCACGCTGGCTGGCCATTTCGCCAATTTCGCTGGCTTTTACGTCTTTGCCGTAAAGCTGCACAACGACTTCGTCGCTGTTTGCCCCCGATTGCCCACCTGATAGGAAATTGATAAGGCTGTCGGAAACCACAAACGCGAACATCGCCATCAGGGCGAAGACAGCCAGAAGCGGACGCTGGTTGCGTCGAAACGTCTCAAACGGCATACGGCGACCTCACGGGGCAGGCGCTAGGCAAATATTGATTCTTCGGGGAAATCCATCATTCATCCGAAAAGACTAAATTAGTTGATTCAATCGCAAAACGCAAGATATCGACTTTGATGTCTATGGGCATCTCCCCCTTGACAAGCCCGCCGGTTGCGGATAATCCATCAAAAAGGAAGCGGATGGCATGACCTGGAAGAATCACCAATCTGATTCAGCAGGCGGTTGCCGTAACACATAGAATCAGATTCGACAGCCCAAACCTGTCATTTTTTTGATCGACCCGGAATCGTCTGGTCAGATCATCTCGCGGCAAATACCGATGGAAGGTTGATAACACCGTGGCCCGAAAGCGTTCCGAGACCGAGCAGGCAGCGCCCAAGAAAAAAACAGCCGCAAAAAAACCGGCCACCAAAACCAGTGCGGTTGCGGCAAAGAAAGTCGGGCGAACCGAACACACTGCCGATGAGCCCGTGGCCAAAGGTGGCCGTGGCCGTGATCTGGTGATCGTTGAAAGCCCCAAGAAGGCCAAGTCGATCAATAAATTTCTCGGCAGTGGCGTGATCGTCAAGGCCAGCATGGGCCATGTGCGAGACCTGCCGAAACGCAAGCTTGGTGTTGACGTTAAACACGGCTTTGAACCAACTTACGAAATTATGCCCGGCAAGGCCGACACCATTGCCGAGCTGCGTAAGGATGCGGCCCGTGCCCAGACCGTTTACATGGCGACGGACCCCGACCGCGAGGGTGAAGCCATTGCCTGGCACCTTCAGGCTGCCCTTGACCTGCCCGACGAGCGTGTCAAGCGGGTGATGTTTTACGAAATTACCGAACGTGCTGTGAAAGAAGCCTTTAACAAGGTCACCTCAATTGATATCGACAAGGTCAACGCCCAGCAGGCCCGGCGTTTTCTTGACCGGTTCGTCGGCTATGAGCTCTCGCCCCTGCTCTGGAAAAAAGTTACGCGAAATCTCTCGGCCGGGCGTGTTCAGTCTGTCGCCGTGCGGCTCATCGCCGAGCGTGAAAAAGAGATCAACGCGTTCGTTACCGAAGAGTACTGGCGAATCACCGCGACGCTGGCGACCAGTAGCGAAATTGCCAAAAATGTGGCCCGTGAACTGGCCAAGCAGAAAGCGAAACTGGCACCGGAAGAAAACGAGGAAGACCCGGATGCCGAACAGCCGGTGGAAACCGTTGCCAAATATGAACTTCCTGACGAAGCCTTTCAGGCCGAACTGACAGACTGGAACGGCGCCAAAGCCGAAATTGGCAATGAAAAGGGTGCCACCGACATTCTGGCCGCCTTGGATAAAGCCGACTGGACTGTGGCCAGCGTTGACCAGAAGGAGAGCAACTCACGGCCGGAAGCTCCCTTCAAAACCAGCACGCTGCAGCAGCAGGCCGCCATTCGCATGCGATGGTCGGGCACAAAAACGATGAAAATCGCGCAGGAGCTTTATGAATGGATTGACGTTGGCGGCGAGGGCCCGGTGGGTCTCATCACCTACATGCGAACCGACAGCCTGCGTGTGAGCAACGACGCGATTCGCGGCGTTCGCGAGATGATTGAAAAGAATTTTGGCCCTAAATATCTTCCCGGCAAGCCAAACAGCTATGCCTCCAGCCAACTGGCTCAGGAAGCACACGAGGCCATTCGCCCGACGGAACTGCCATATGATCCTGAAAAGATCAAGGGCTATCTATCAAACGACCAGTACAGGCTTTACAGCCTGATTTACCGCCGCTTTGTCGCCAGCCAGATGACACCGGCCGTATTCGCAGTTACTGATGTCAAAATTCATGCCGGCCCGGGTGTTTTCAAGGCCCAGGGCAAAATTCTGAAGTTTGATGGCTTCCGCAAAGTCCTGCCGCCATCTTCCAGGCAGGAAGACACGATGCTGCCCAACCTGGCCGTGAAGCAGAAGCTGCATGCGGCGAAAATTGATCCGACGCAACACTTTACGCAGCCCCCCAGCCGATTCAGCGAAGCCACCCTGACCAAGGCACTGGAAAAAGAAAACATCGGCCGGCCCAGCACCTATGCCCCGATTATTCAAACCATTCAGGCCCGTGGCTATGTTGAGCAGAAAGATCGCCGTTTCTATGCCACACAGCTTGGCATGGTGGTGACTGACCTTCTGGTCGAGCACTTCCCCAAGATTATGGACGTTCAGTTCACCGCCCAGATGGAAGGCGAACTTGATCAGATCGCCGAAAACAAGGCGGACATGGCCACCGTTCTTAACGAATTTTACGAGCCTTTCCACAACGCCCTGAAACTTGCTGAAACGCAAATGCAGAGGGCCAGCCTGCCTTCCGACGCCAAGTGCCCGGAATGTGGCGCACCCATGCTGATCAAGTTCAGCAGCAAGGGGCAGTTTCTCGGCTGTTCGAAATATCCCGACTGCAAGGCCACCCAGCCACTCACCGGCGAACGCAAGAAAGCCGAAGTTACCGATTTTTCATGTGCCAAATGCGACAAGCCGCTTTTGAAACGTGAAAATAAGCGGGGTGAATATCTTGCCTGTTCTGGCTATCCTGGCTGTAAGGAAATTTATAACATCGCTGCTGACGGTTCACCCGTGCCCGCCGTTGTCGAAACCGAGCACAAGTGCGATAAGTGCGGCAAACCCATGATCTTGCGATCAGGCACGCGGGGCCCGTTCTTTGGCTGTTCCGCCTATCCAAAATGTCGCAATATTCTGAATGCCGACGAGCAGGGCAACCCCATTCGCCCGGTGACTGTGAACTTCCCCTGCCCCAAATGCTCGGGGCCGATGTCGATCAAACAGGGCAAGCGTGGGCCGTTCCTTGGCTGTGCAAATTACCCCAAATGCCGGGGCACAGCACAGATCACTGACGAAATGAAGGAAAAAAATCCTAAGCTTTCAGCACCGGCACCCGTGGTGAAAAAAGGCCCTGACCTGAAGACGGTGCAGGCTGAAGAAACTTGCCCCGAATGCAATTCGGCCATGACCGTTCGGGCCGGTCGCCGTGGTTTCTTCCTCGGCTGTTCCAAGTATCCCAAGTGCAAGGGCACCAAAGAGCCAGGGCCGGTCACGATGTCGCGTATTCAGGCCGTAATTGACGAAGCCGAAGCCGCCCTGGCCAATTAACCACCGGCCGATGTGGCCACCCACGACTCTGACTGACAATCCCACAGGCCATCCGGCAGGATGAGCCCGTGGATTTTCATGTCGTGTTCTGCAACCGGCAGCCTTGGCACAACCTGGATGTCAAATGCCGGTGCCCACAGTGGCACGGCCGGGCCAACCTTGGCCAGAAAGCGGTCGTAAAACCCGGCCCCCCGGCCCAGCCTGTGCCCCGCCCTGCTGAAAGCCAGCCCCGGCACGATTACCATGCCGGCCTCTTCAGGCATAAATTCTGGCAGGCCCGCACGCGGCCCGGGAATGCCTTTACTATCGGCAACCAGGTCGGCTGCGATGCTTTTGACCTGGCGAAAGACCAGGCTTCGGGGCGACCAGACCATGCCGGGCAGACCCAGACGCATGCCATGCCCCAGCCAGTCGTGCAGAATTGGCCTGAAATCTGGCTCTTCTGCGAGCAAAGGCCAATAGGCAAAAAGTGCCGTGCCAGCCGGAAAACGGGAGTCGGCCAGAAGTTTTCTTAGATTTTCTGCAATTTTTCCAGTTGCTTCTGTGCGCTGAATTGCCGGGAAATCAGCCACAAATTGCTGGCATATGGATTCACGCAACAGTCTTTTTTCAAGATTCAGAGACATGATAATCAGTCAATCTTGAGCAACAGAAAAAGTGAAAGAAGAAAAAAAGATCCTCCACACGTGCCGTTGCGGAAGCTTTTGAGAACCCGCAGTTAATAGGTGGGTGCCTAGAGTTACGAATTCCAACGGAATGAACCCGATCGGCACCCTACGGGTGTACATTGGTTCGCCAAAATAGACAACCCTGACGAACACAGCAGAGGACACTTTCAGTTTATGTCGCCACCGCTGAAAATCAAGCCAATTCTTTCATCACATGAAAAAACCCCGGCAGGTTCGACCGGGGTCAGGCATTCTGTCACTCGCCCGAAGCGGGATGGCTATCAATATTCGTTACTGTCATGCACCTGGGCTTCAAGCGACTTTGTGTTTCGCTCGATCGCCAGAATGATTGTTTTTTCTTCGCCACCGTCAAGCGATGTGGCCACGGCCGGAATGATCTGGCGTGAATCAGGCAGGTTGAGCCTGACGCTGAAGGAACCGTCGGCTTCGACAGGCACTGGCTCGCCCTGAATGGCGACCCGAGCCGCCGGCGAAGTCGATCCAAAAACCACCAGTTCTGCCCCAATTTCAAACTTGAGCGGCTGCTCCTGGCTGGTCAGCAGGGTTGAGGGCAGCTTTGTCAGCGAACTCTTCCGAATCGGCTGATGGAATCGCTCTTCGAACATTTCGATCAGCTGGCTGGAAAGCTGCTGCGATTCCGGGTCGTTGGCCCGGGTCTGAATCCGGTGGATCTCTTCCTGGGCAATGTTCCAGTCGTCTTCAATGGAAGTCGACATTGAGACCGAAGGCATCGTCACGATATTCGACCTGGCGATGATGAAAAAACTGCCCCGCCGCGTGATGAAGCCCAGGTCCATGCGGTATTTACGCCCAGGGCATTTCACATTAACATACCAGTTATTCACTTCGCTTTGAATCGGTTCGTCACGTTCGTGCCGTTCCGTCATGGCGCTGGTGTCTTCGCTGGTGACATCCATGACCCGCAGAATCGGCTTCGAGCCATGCCACATCTGCCCCATCGCGGCATGGGCCCGCTGAATGGTCGCCTCGCTGATTTCCCAATAAATATGAATCCAGTAAGGGTCGCGGGCAACGGCAATCATGCGGTCTCGTGACTGATGCTGAATCTGACCGTGCCACGGCCTTATCGCCAGACGCTGGGCTGTCGCCTGATCACTGAAATGAAAATTCTGGTGATCTTTTTCCGCCTTTTCAGGCATTACCGGAGCCGAGATTTTGCCGGGGGCGCTTCGTTTTGGTGCCGATTTCAATTCCCTGTCGGCCAGGGCCCTGATGAGCTGGTCCTTACGCATGGCGTGCCAGCCCGGGATCGACTGGTCTCGTGCTAATCTGGCCAGTTCTTTTTTCGTGTGTTCCTGAAAATCCAAGCTGGGCATGGAGACCTCCGAAATCATCAGAATGACGATCGAATGCCGGTTGGCGGGACTCTTCCACGCAAGAGAATGAAAAATCGTGACAGACGCTGGTCGTCGTCAGCGATTCGCGGAAGAGAAACGAATTTGACTGGGTTATTCGCAGAATTTCATATACCAGGTAGGTAACTGGACCGTAACACTTTCAGCCGTGCCGTGTCAATAGCCTTGATACTTTTTTTGAACGAATTTACAAACGGCCTGTTGAACTGACC
>JBJTRR010000190.1:0-1531 GCA_046076185.1 bacterium
AAACTTTTAACCAATAAAGCAGGAGGGTTGCACCAACCGCGCGAAACACATTGCAAAAATATTGGCTGGCACCATTTCTAAAGCCCGGGTGCTGCGAAATGGCTTATTTTGCCAATGGGGTGGGGGTCATGAGGTGTTCCAGTTCGTTGAAGGTGCGAAGGGTGGCGCCGGATTGCGACATGACCAGCTCGCGGGCACGCATGCCGCGGGCGATGCGCAGGGGCTTGTCGTTCATGTCGCTGACGATGGCCGAATAAAGCTCGTCTGTGCCAGTTGTCACCTGTGCGGCACTTCGTTCAAGCAAAAGCTGCACTGTCTCGCGGAAGTTGGCCGTGTGTGGCCCGAAATAGACCGATGCACCAAAGGCTGCGGGCTCCATCATGTTCTGCCCGCCACGGCCCGGCAAAAGGCTGCCACCGACAAAGGCCAGATCAGCCAGACCCCACACGGCGGAAAGCTCGCCCAGGGTATCGACCAGAACGACGGCGTCGATCATGGTTTCAGGGATGGCCCCCTGGCCAAGCTGGCTGCGACGCACCAGGGGCAGGCCGCGCTGCTGGATGAGGCGGGCGACTTCGTCGAATCGCTCGGGGTGCCGTGGCACGATGACCAGCCGGGGCGAATCGGGCAGGTTGATGAGTTTTTCATAGACATCAAGAATGATCGACTCTTCGCCGGCCATGGTTGAGCCGGCCACCCAGATGAGGTCGCCGGGCTTGACACTCAGACGCTGACGCATGGCCCGGGTGGCCGCGTTCTGGCGGTCGTGTTCGAGATTGTCGTATTTGATGGAGCCAGTGACACGCAGCCTGGGGCCTGAGAGGCCCAGAGAGCCGAAGCGTTCGGCGTATTCTTTGGTTTGCACGGCGACCAGATCAAGCCTTTGCAGGGTGCCACGCAGAATGGGCAGGGCCCTGCGATAGCCACGATGGCTCTTCTGGCTGAGGCGGCCATTGATCAGACAGATGTTGGCCCCCTGCTCTTTGGCACGGGCGATGAGGTTGGGCCAGAGTTCAAGCTCAACAAGGGCGAGGGTCGTGGGGCGGATGCGGCTGATGGCGCGGCGGGTGGCCCATGAGAAGTCGAGCGGGGCGTAGAAGGTGAGGAAGTCGGGATAAAGCTGGCGGGCCTGAGAGAGGCCGGTTTCGGTTGTGGAGGAGATGACGATGTCCCAGTCGGGGCGGCGTTTCTGAATTTCGGCGATCAGGGGCTTGAGCAGGCGGACCTCGCCCACCGAGACGGCATGAAACCAGATGCAGGGGCCACGGCCGACGCGTTCGGGGCAGCGGCCGAGGAATTTTTCAGCCCAGCCCTCGCGATATTTGCCCGTGCGAAGGGAGCGGTAAAGAATGAGCGGCGAAAGCAGTGCAAGCAGAGTCAGGTAAAGCAGGTTGAGCAGTCGAGACATCCTGAATTTCTCTCTTCAACTTGATCCATCAAGTGAGTGCGATGCTTTTACCAATTGCACTTTTCGTGCCAATTTCTGTAAATGAAAGCGAGCGAATGCCGTAACATTCGCTCTGCCTGGGTT
>JBJTRR010000191.1:0-19343 GCA_046076185.1 bacterium
AATGTATGTAGCGATATTCGCATCAGCGGCGTGACCGATGGAACTTCGAACACCATCATGTGGGCTGAGCACACCGGCGTTCCTTTGACAGCCGCTGCCCAGCTTGACTGGCACTGGTGGACATCAGGCAACCATGGCGACACGTTGATCACCTCAATGTTTCCGCCGAATCCAAAGAGACGCATACCTGGTGGTTCCGGCGGCATGGCTTTCATCTATTCGTCCTCGAGCATGCACCCAGGTGGTGCTAACGTGGCAATGGTTGATGGTTCTGTTCGTTTCGTTAAAGATACGATCGACTCAGCCCAGCCAATGGTTCCGCTCACAAGCGCCGGTGTTGACCCGATTCAGTCGGAAATTGCTGCCTGGATACAAACCATTCCAACTGGTTCCAGCACTACCTGGGATGTCACTTACGGTCCTAAAGCCGGTGTTCGTATGGGCACCTGGCAGGCACTGACCACCCGCAACGGTGGCGAAGTGATCTCGGCCGATTCTTATTGATTAACAAGATCGATTCAAACCGATCAAGCTGGCCGGCACATTGTGCCGGCCTTTTTTATTTTGGGGCTCAACAATTCAATTCAGATATGGTTTTTTGGTGCGACGCTGAATCTTCAGGATATCGGCCACTTCTTTGGCGTTAATTTCACCCATCATCACATCCCAGAGATCTTTCACACCCGTCCAGAAAACATATTTTCTGGGTGCCGGGGCAACTTCCCAGCTGCCTTCCTTAATTTCAGCCTCAAGCTGCAATGGGCCCCAGCCGGCATAATTCGCCACCAGCAGCGAAGGCTCATGCTTGTTTAACAATAGCTCGCTGATTTTGTCGGGGTCGCCTGTGCGGTATATCTCGCGGGCAACTTCCTCGTCGGCATAGTTGGCATCGCGATGGATCATGAGAAGGGGCCCGCCCACCGGCCCGCCGACATGAATCGGTTTGTCCCACTCGATCTTCCGGCCATAAATTTTAACGGAAAGCTCTTCGATGGTGAGCTTGCTGGGGCGATTGATCACCACACCGGCGGCACCTTCGGGGGAATGATCGAAGATGTAAACCACCGTTCGCGAGAAATTTGGATCAGTGAGTGAAGGCCGGGCCAGCAGAAAGTGGCCCCTGAACGAACGGTCAGCCATGATAGTGCGCAGTGCCCGACTTTTTTCGCGGAAATTGTGATGACAAACTGAAGCATGATTACCGTGGCCACAAATAGCCCGGCAACCTGATTTGTAACCGCTTGGGCCCTGAGAGTCAACAAAAAGTCAGGCCGGGCTCAGGGGGCCTTGGGCGCATCGGCCGGTTTGGCGGCGGGGGCTTTGGCCTGTGCCTTCATTTCAACCGTCTGAAGTATTTGCTCAACCAAGGCGCGAAACTGCGTTGACTGCTCAGAATATGTCATAGATTCCGCCAGAACCGGTGTGTTCTGAGGAAACTGGATGTGAAACGCGTCGAAATGGCCGCGTTTGCCGTTGCCAACATCCTTGGCCTGCAGGGCGGCCTCGACAAAATAAACCCGGCGGTTTTTCCAGACTGGGTCATCAAGCCAGCCTTCGCTCACGGCGAACACCTGAAAACCATCGGCTTTCCACTCAGCCTCAAGGTCTTTACGCAATTGCTCAGGCTTAACATTCAGGGCATCTGCATCAAGCCTGATAAAGTCGGGTTCCTTATCGGCCGTCACAAACAACACCATATTGTCGTCAGTCAACTGGGGCCTGAATGAAGGCGGATGGAGCATGGTGAACCGGTTCAGGGGATCTTCAAAAACCAGCCAGCTATTTTCTTTGGAAGGTGTGGGTGGCGAAGCCGGAATATTCACCGGATTTTGCCGGCCTGTCACCTGTCTCTCAAAAATCAGCTTGCGGTCAAACACCTGCTTGAGCCGGCCATCGCTGCCATCAACATCCGACACTTCAAGCTGGGCGTAAGTCATCTTGGTGATGGCACCCGAGGCACTGATGATCGTGTCCTGCCCACGGGCCCCGATTACCGGCAGGTCATCAACCCTGGCCGTGCCTTCCGTAAAGTCAAATTCATACTGAAGGTTCAGCGAACAAATGCCCAGATCCGTCGTGACATTTCCTGAAATGCCCAGAATGGCAATGTAATCTTTCGGGTTGCTGGCACTTGGCTGAACGGATATCAGAGTGCCCAGAAGTTTGGTCGATTGAACCTGCCCACGCCCCAGCAGCATGCGTGAAGCATTGCGGGTGATGGCCCAGGTCTCGCCAATGCGAAGTGGTGTCTGCGGCAGCAGTTCGGCAAAATTCAGAAGGGTTGGCACGGTTGTCGCCACGCCAAATTCAAAGTCAGTCACAGACCGGCCATCGGTCAGGCTCAGAATCTGCTCGCCCGCCGGCCCCTTGACCACATAAACCACCAGCCCGTCAAGCGGCGGGTTCTTCGCGGCATCAACCCCCTGCGGCGCAGGGTCAAACCGCAGCGTTTCAAACCGGCGAACCACTGCGGCCACCCTGTTCGACCCACTCAGCATCGCCGGGCGTTCCGTATAGATCACCTGCCGGGTTCGTTCTGACTTGACGGGTGCCCCCTTGGGCACATCGACGGTCATGACAAGCGTTTCTTTAAATGCGTTTCGTGTCTGGCCCACCTCGCCCGCCAGAGTCTCGCCATCCTTCAGGCTGTAAACTTCGCGAAAGCGATATTTGGTTGAAACATTCTTCAGTGCCGCGCCCAGCGATTGTTCAGGCCTGGCAGCGGCCGCCGGTTCCTGAGCCAGGGCAGAGCGGGGCCGATCAGCCACAACAAGCCCGGCAATCAGGGCCATGGTCGCCAGGGGAAGGGCCAGAATTCGGCCAAAGTCGATTTGCTTGAGAATCATAAGCCTGGCCTTTTATCATGAACTGAACGGATGCAACTCCAGTTCCAACCTGCCTGAACCACACTTTCCGCGCCTGCCTTATCTGAATCATACCAAGAGTAACAGTCAGTCGAGAACTCGGCCAGCGACTGTGTCTTTGAAATTTACCCGCCTTGCACTATTTTACCGACTTTGGCAACCAGCGAAGAGATTCCACAAATTGAAGACTTTCCTTATTTCCCGATTGAAACTCGGCCAGCGTGCTTGTGACAGTCATCAAATACTGATCGCCCTCGGGCGATGCCATCAAATAGTAATACCAGGCCACCGGAAGATCCTGTATCACCCCCTCAACAGCCAACTTATAGCCAAAACCGGCCTCGGCCGGACGATCCAGCGTGCCCTCGCCAAAAAACTTCCGGAAACGCTCCTTCAGCCCGGCCTGAACATCTTCACGAAACTGCACGGGGTCCTGGTGGTGCCCCTTTTGAACTGTGTTTCCCTTTTTCAGATTGCACTGGGCAACGACCACGCCACCCCTGTCCACCCGCTTGATGACCGATTCCTGAACGTCGCTCCAGGTGGTGTGCCAGTCGCGGTCGTGTTCGAGCGAAAAAAGCCCGGAAGGCTCCTGCCAGACCAACTTCAAAACAGCTGGTGTTATGGCTCTGGGCCACGACTCAAGTTCTTTTTCTGAAAGCTGTTGCGGAATCTGGTCAAGAATTGACCGGCGAATCTCGAGCGTGCTGTGAATTTCAAGCCCCGCCTCAACCGAGCCGGGCCGGCGGCTCTCGTCACGTTCCAGGCGGACAAATTCCACAAACCCGTTTTCACGATTAAACGTAAACTGGCCCTCAACCGTCATTTTGCCCTCAGCACCCAGCACGGCACCGCGCACACTGCCCTTAATCTTTATGATGACTGATGTTGCATCAATTTTATCGATGGTTCCTTCAAGCTCGTTCACAGAAATCAGGTCAAAAAGCGAAACCGACTTGGCGGCCAGCTTGTCCAGCCGGTAGGTGTCACCAACTGCCACAGGTTCACGCGGCAAAAGTGTCCATAAAGTCGTGCCGTCGCAGGGCATGGTGATAGCCTCAAGATCCTGCCGGCTGATGGGCCCGTCAAGCGATGCCTGGCGCACCATTTCATCCTGAAGGTCCACCAGAAATCGCTTTCGATTAGCTGCCAGGGCCGTTTTCGCCGGCCGAATCTGCCCCCCCATGTTCACTTCTGCCAGTTCCACAAATCGTTGGGCCATAAGAACATTGGATGAGGCATCGGCCGCAGCGTCAGAAAGCTTCCAGCGATCCTGCACAACCATTCGCGCCGTGACCTGCACCTTCAGGCTTTCGGGCTTGAGTTCCTCGGGCCGGGTCAGGGTTTTCGGGTCAGCGGCCGGGTCAAGTAGATATGTGCCTTCTGCCGTCATGGCTCCGGCAGTTCGGATCACTCGGCCGGAATCGACACGCTCACGAAGGTCAATTTTTGCCTGCGGAAGTGCAAAAACTGGCCCGGTAAAAAAAACCAGAACGCCCAAAACCGGCTGCCAGATGCACTTGAAAGACATATTGAACATCCTGTATGATATAGACTTACACTGAATCAGGCGAAGTCTGCCGAAACGGTGGTTTTGCGGAAATTTTGAACTGACCGTGACCTTTTTGCCCGGTTTCTACGTATATCCAATAGAGTGATTTTGGCAAGTGGTAATTTCCTGAGGACAAGTGATGTCAGGGAAATTGCAGTTCCCGGAAGAGCTTCAATTTGATCAGCCAGGGCTGGAATTTCGCGAGCTTTTGTCGCGAAGTGGCTTCTGAATGCGATCAAATCTTTTGAAGCCCGGGAACGACTTTCGCACCGTTGGCGTCAAATGTCTGTTTGACACCATCGCGAGAACGCGGACGGAAAGTGGTACTGCCCATCACCGCCTGTTCTGAAAGGAACCCTGAAATGGTGACGGAAATCAGCCAGCAAGGCATCGGCAACCCGGCAGAAACCACTTACCGCTCGGAATCCCTCAGACGGCTTCGCGACCAGATGATTCGCTACACCCCAAAGGGCAAGCGAATCAAGCAGTTAGATAACACAGAACTGCTTCTTGACGAACTGCATGAAGAGACAGTCTATCCGTTTGACTTCATCCACTTTCGTATCACCGGCGTGCGGCTTTTGAAGCCCGATACCACCACGATGAACGGGCTGGAGTGGCGAGAAGACCCGCTGGAGTTCATCGAGGAAGTCTCGGAAAGTGTGCTTCAGGATGCCGATCGAATCGGCCAGAAAGTCTTTACAGTCGAAGAACTTGCAAAACGGTTCGACGTCGTTGAGCGAACCATTAACCGATGGCGGCAGCGTGGCCTGGCAGCCCGCCGGTTTCGCTTTAAAAACCGGGTCAAGCTGGGCTTTATGGAATCGACAGTCGAACGATTTGTGGCCCGCCACGCTGATCTTGTCCGCCGGGGCAGCCAGTTCCGTAATGTTGATGACGGCGAGCGGGAAAACATTTTCACACAGATCAGATCGATGCTTGAATCGAACCCTGAAACCAGTATTTCCAGTATAACGCGAACCATTGCCGGCCAAATGTCACGTTCACCCGAAACCATTCGCATGATGATCAAGGAGCACGATCGCATGAATCCTGAAAAGGCACTTTTCCCTGACGTCACCGGGCCTCTGTCGGAAACCACCAAGGCCCAGATTTTCAACCTCAGCAAGCGTGGCGTGGGTGTGGCCGCACTGGCCCGGCAATTCCGCCGGAGCCGCCAGACCGTACACCGGGTGCTGATTGAAGTGCGGGCCGTTGAGCTGCTGAAGACTCCCCTGGAATTTATTGACTACCCCGGCTTTGCCGAATCGGGAGTTGACGCCGAATTTCTGGCCGAAATGCCGGAACCCGAAACGACCGTGAAGAAGTCGCGTGCCCCCAAGGATCTTCCGCCTTATCTCTCAAGCCTGTATGAAGTTCCGCTTCTGACCAGGCAGCAGGCACAGCACCTCTTCAGGAAGATGAACTACCTGAAGTGGAAGGCAATGCGACTGCGTGAGAAGGTAGCGGCCGACCTGACGCATGTCAAGGCTTCAGACCTGGACCGGATCGAGCAGTTTCAGGAAGATTCGCTGGTGGTGAAGAACCAGATCATCCGTTCAAACCTGCGCCTGGTGGTTTCAATCGCCAAGCGGCATGTGGGCACGGCGGCAAACTTCTTCGAGCTGATTTCCGACGGCAACATGTCGCTGATGCGGGCCGTAGAGAAGTTCGACTTCTCAAGAGGCAACAAGTTCAGCACTTACGCCTCGTGGGCGATCGTCAAGAACTATGCCCGGTCAATCCCGGAAGAGAGCCATCACCGCGACCGGTTCGTGACCGGTCACGAAGAGATGTTCGAAGCGGCGACCGACAACCGCATGGACGAGCAGGAACTGGAACTGGCGCAGAAGACTCTGCGGCAGACCGTCAGGGGCATGCTCGAGCGGCTTGACGCCCGCGAGCGGCACATTATTGAGCGGCGGTTCGGGCTTGGCGGCAGCGAGGAATGCACGCTTGAGTCGCTGGGCCGCGAGCTGGGTATTACCAAGGAGCGGGTGCGCCAGATTGAGGCCCGTGCCCAGGAAAAGATCCGGCGGATGGCAAGCCAGGAACAGATTGAGATGCCAAGTCGCTGAGCGATTTGATAAATGATGCTGAATAATCAGGCGGGCCCGGCTCAATTTCGAGTTGGGCCCGATTTTTTTAAGATTGCATCTTGCCTTGACGAAACAGATCTGGTAGGATCTTTAGTCCGATCGTGTTTGCTGGCGTAGCTCAGCTGGTAGAGCAACGGTTTTGTAAACCGTAGGTCGTGAGTTCGAGTCTCACCGCCAGCTTTGAGACCTCGGGAATCATGATTAAGCGGCATGGTATGTCGGTGTGGTAAAGCGGGTGGATACCCAAGTGGCTAAAGGGGCCAGACTGTAAATCTGGTGGCACTGCCTTCGCAGGTTCGAATCCTGCTCCACCCAGTGGTTAAGAGTGAGAAAAGCAAGCGGGTGTAGCTCAATGGTAGAGCACCTGCCTTCCAAGCAGGACACGTGGGTTCGATTCCCATCACCCGCTTAGACCAGAGCGTAGAGAAGGATCAGAGCTTTCAAATTCAACAGCACGAACGCAAGAGCGACATCAAAGGCTGCCGTGGCTCAGCTGGTAGAGCGCGTCCTTGGTAAGGACGAGGTCCCGGGTTCGATCCCCGGCGGCAGCTTTCTTGGTTACATATGTCAACCGAGGCACTGGGAATTGGGCGTGACGGTCACGACCCGATCATGAGATGATCGCGAGTCGGGGCATCCGCCTGTAGCCTTGGTGGATCATCGACTCGCAGACGATTTTATCGAACGACGGGAGCAAGCATGGCTAAGGAAACTTATGTAAAGACGAAGCCGCACGTCAACGTGGGAACAATTGGCCACATCGACCACGGCAAGACAACCCTGACGGCGGCTCTGCTGTCTGTTCTGGCGGTACAGCCCTGGGCTGGTGCCACCAAGAAGAAGGATTACGCCGATATCGCCAAGGGTGGTACGGTTCGTGACTCCACCAAAACGGTGACCATCGCCGTTTCGCACGTGGAATATGAGTCGGAAGTTCGGCACTATGCACACATTGACTGCCCCGGACACGCTGACTACATCAAAAACATGATCACCGGTGCCGCCCAGATGGACGGCGCGATTCTGGTGGTTTCAGCCGCTGACGGCCCGATGCCGCAGACCCGCGAGCACATTCTGCTGGCCCGTCAGGTCGGTGTGCCTGCTCTGGTTGTCTTCCTGAACAAGATCGACCTGGTCGATGATGAAGAACTGCTGGAACTGGTCGAAATGGAACTTCGCGAACTGCTCTCGAAGTACAAATTCCCTGGCGACGATATTCCGATCACCCGTGGCTGTGCCCGTCCGGCTTACGATAATCCCTCAGATCCTGAGAAGTCCAAGTGCATTCTTGACCTTGTCAAGGCGATGGACAGCTACATCCCCGAGCCTGTCCGCGACAAGGACAAGCCTTTCCTGATGCCAGTCGAAGACGTTTTCTCGATCAAGGGTCGTGGAACGGTGGGAACTGGCAAGATTGATCGCGGAATCGTCAAGGTTGGCGACACGGTTGAAATCGTTGGTTTCGACCGGAACAAGACCTCGACCGTGACCGGCGTGGAAATGTTCCAGAAAACGCTTGAATTGGGCGAAGCTGGCGACAACATCGGTATTCTGCTGCGAGGTGTTGAAAAGACTGACCTTGAGCGTGGCCAGGTTATCTGCAAGCCCGGCTCGATCAAGCCACACACCAAGTTCGAAGCTGAAGTTTATGTACTCAGCAAAGAAGAAGGTGGTCGTCACACCCCGTTCTTCAAGAACTACCGTCCGCAGTTCTACTTCCGGACGACAGACGTGACCGGCTCAGTGCTTCAGCTTCTCAACCCTGATGGTGGTGGCGAAGCCGAAATGTGCATGCCCGGCGACAACATCAAGATGGTGGTGGAACTGATCACTCCGATTGCGATGGAAGAAAATCTTCGCTTCGCGATTCGTGAAGGTGGCCGTACCGTCGGCGCCGGTGTTGTGACCAAGATTCTCGCCTGATAGAATGGGAAACCCGGAAACACGAAGGAAGTCAAATCGACTTCCTTCGTGATTTCTGTTGACAGGAATTGATGCGATGAGAGAGTATGTCTGGCTGGAATGCACCGAGACTGGTGATCGCAACTACCGGGTTCAGAAAGAGACCCGTGGTGCCGGTCGGCTTGAGCTGATGAAATATTGCCCGAGACTGCGTAAGCACACATTGCACAAAGAATCGCGCAAGAAGTGATATCATCTGACGGGTGATTTCACAGGATACGAGCGTAGCTCAATTGGTAGAGCACCGGTTTCCAAAACCGGCGGTTGGGGGTTCGAGTCCCTCCGCTCGTGCTTGATGGTGGCGTGATTCACTGCGAATTGAGGCGGTTCATGGGCAAGGTTGAGAAGAAAGACCGTAAATCCGAGAGTCCTGTCAAGAAGGACGAAGCCAGGAAACCTGTTCCTCCAAGGACTTCGAATGCCGTTTCCGAATTTTCCAAATTCTTCGGAAATCTGGTTCAGACTGGCCAGTATAAACCGACTCAGGGTTTTACAGCCCGGACGGCAACCGCTGCAGCCCTGGGTTTGATTATGCTGGGTGGTCTCTGGCAACTTCACGAATCGCTGAGAAATGCCACGACTCCGCAGTGGGCCAGTTCACCCATGTCCAGACTGGGTATGCCCGGCGTGATTGCCGTGGCATCGGGCTGGTTTATTTTCCGGTTGATCAATTATCCGGTCTTTGCCGAGTTTCTGATTGCCACCGAAGCCGAGATGAACAAAGTTTCTTGGACAACCTGGAGCGATCTGAAGCGTGCGACCACGGTTGTTCTGGTGACGGTCATTTTGATGACATCTTATCTCTGGCTGGTTGACCAGGTCTGGTCCACACTGTTGACATGGATTGGCGTGCTCCGGATTTCGTGATTCTGCATCCAATTCACCAATTTTCCTGACAGCGATAACCATGGCCAAAGTACCCGACCTGCCTCCACCAACGGAACCTGACGAGCAGCCCAATATTGAGTGGTTCGTGCTGAAGGTGCA
The DNA here is from genome assembly GCA_046076185.1 of bacterium. GTDB lineage: Bacteria > Planctomycetota > Planctomycetia > Isosphaerales > Isosphaeraceae > QWQI01. The sequence continues at coordinate 9,465 of JBJTRR010000191.1, forward strand.
GAGTTCGCGAGAGGATACCATTCGCGACGCACTGGCCCGGCGGGTCAAGGTGGAAGGCCTTGACCGCTTCTTTCAGCAGATTGTTGTCCCGACTGAAAAGTCAACCGAGATTCGCAACAATCGCAAGCGGGTTGTTGAACGCAAGACCTATCCTGGTTATGTCATGGTTCAAATGGAACTGAATGACAAAACCTGGTTTCTGGTTCGAGACACGCCTGGTGTTGGCGACTTTGTGGGTGCCTATGGTTCGCCTTCGCGGATGACCGATCAGGAAGTCAATCAGATGCTTGGTCAGGTAGTACCGGTGAAGGCTGAAGAGTCGGCAAAAGTCCGGATTGATGTGGAGCGTGGCGACCGCGTCAAGATCAAGGACGGCCCGTTTGAGAATTTCGAAGGCAGCGTTGAGGAAGTGATCGAGGCCCGTGGCATGATCAAGGTCATGCTGATCATTTTCAATCGACCGACGCCTGTTGATCTGGAATACTGGCAGGTCGAAAAAATCTGATTCCATAATTTGTGGTCGGGGTGACCACGGTTTCCCGCGTTAGAGGCGAAAATGGCGAAGGTAGCAACAGCGAAGGTTAAATTGCAGTGTCCGGGTGGTCAGGCGACACCGGCTCCACCGGTTGGCCCGGCTCTGGGTCAGCATGGCGTGAACATTGGTCAGTTCGTGATGCAGTTCAACGAACGGACCAAGGAGATGAAGGGCACGATCATACCGGTCGAGATTACGGTTTATTCTGACCGTTCCTTCGAATTTATCACCAAGAGCCCTCCCGCTGCCGTTTTGCTTAAGCAGGCTGCGGGAATTGCATCCGGTTCTGCCACACCAAACAAGGTGAAGGTTGCGACTGTGACGATGTCTCAGGTGCGTAAGATTGCCGAGACAAAATTCAACGACATGAACTCACGGGACCTTGATCACGCCTGTCGCGTGATTGCCGGAACAGCCCGGAGCATGGGTATCGTTGTCGAGAATTAAGACGCTGGTCTTTCATTCGTCAGGCTGCGACCGCCCGGCCGACTGATGCGTAACTACGGCGGGAGCACTCCTTAAACAATTGAAAGGAGCGCGCCACTTGCCCAGGCATTCAAAGCGTTTCAAAACTCTTTTGTCGCGGGTGAATACAGAAGAGGCCATGCCTCTTGCTGAAGCGGTGCGCCAACTGAAGTCCTTCAACACCACCAAATTTGACCAGACTGTGGAAGTCTCGACCAATTTGGGTATTGACCCCCGCCAGAGCGATCAGAACGTTCGTGGTGCGGTTGGTTTGCCCAATGGTATCGGCAAGACAGTCAGGGTAGCGGTTTTCGCCCAGGGCGATAACGCTGAAAAGGCGAGAGCTGCGGGTGCCGACATTGTCGGTGCTGATGATCTGGCCAAACAAATTAAGGAAGGTGTCATGAATTTCGATGTCGCACTTGCGACACCGGACATGATGGGCTTGGTTGGTCCGCTGGGTCGAGTGTTGGGTCCGCGTGGCCTGATGCCCTCACCGCGATCTGGAACAGTGACGACCGATGTGACATCAGCCGTGCGTGAATTCAAGGCAGGCAAAATTGAGTTTCGTAATGACAAGGGTGGCAATGTTGCCGCACCTGTCGGCAAGCTCAGTTTTGAAGACGATAAGCTCGTTGAGAACATCCTTGCATTCCTTACCTATCTCCGTGGCCTGAAACCGGCAGCCTCCAAGGGAGTTTTCATCCGGTCGATCACAATCTCGGCGACGATGAGTCCCGGCATTCGTGTTCAGGCATGACAAGTTAATCTTGAGAGATAGGAGTTAACTCGCGTCATGAGTCGTTACGTCAAAGAAATAATGATGACCCAGCTGAAGCAGGATCTGGGAGACTCGCGAAGTCTTCTGGTTCTTGACATGAAGGGTCTGGATGCCATCTCCGAATTTCAGTTTCGGCGGGATTTGCGCAAGAAGTCGATCAAGGTCCGGACGATCAAGAACAACATCGCGTCCAAGGTTCTTGCTGACCTTGGTATCACGGGTCTTGATCCGATTTTGAGTGGCCCGAGCGTGATGGTCTGGGGTGGTGATGGCGTTGCCGAACTGGCGAAGGCCGTGAGCACCCAGGTCAAGACGCTGAAGAAGCCGGTTGTCAAGGGTGGCGTTGTTGACGGGGTCGTCATCAATGCGGGCAGTGTCGAAGATCTGACCAAGCTGCCGAGCCGTGAATCTCTCATCGCTCGTGTGGTTGGCCTGGCCATTGCGCCGGCCCAGCGTGTCATTTCTCTGGCTAACAGCCCGGCAAGCCAGCTTGCCGGCCAGTTGCAGACCCTGGCCGAAGGTGGATCAGACTCCGCGTCGGAATGACGCCGGAAGCAGCCATTGGCATTGCAGCCAGGCCAGAGAACTTCGGCCGGCTGAAACAAGCGTACGAATTTCAGATATTACAGACCGAAAGGAAAAATTCTCATCATGTCTAGTGCAGACGCCGCTTCTTTTTCCGAGTCGATCCGCAACCTGGGCGACTCCATCGTCAAGCTGACCGTTCTCGAAGCCAAGGCTCTTGGTGACTACCTTGAGACCGTTCACGGCATCAAGGCCGCCGCTGCTGCCGTGGCTGTGGCTGCCGCCCCTGCCGGTGGTGGTGATGCTCCTGCCGCCGCTGCTGCCCAGACCGAATTTGAAGTCGTTCTGGAAAGCTTTGGCGACAAGAAGCTTGACGTGATCAAGGTGATCCGCACGATCACCGGTCTCGGCCTGAAGGAAGCCAAAGAACTGGTCGAAGGCGCTCCGAAGAGTGTCAAGGCCGGTCTTCCCAAGGAAGAAGCCGACAAGATCAAGAAGGAACTCGAAGGCTCTGGTGCTACTGTCAAGATCAAGTGATCTTACTGAAACCCATCGCTGCGTGACATTCACAACGGAGGCCGACTTCGGCCATCCGTTGTGATAATTTCTTATCTGGACAATATTTGAGCAATCTGCTCAAATATCTGATCAGACCTATGTGCTTCGTCTTTACATCCTACGCCTATTGCTTTCGACACTCGAGGAGTTCCACAGGCGATGTCCACACCTGTTCGGTCCAAATCTTCAGCACGTCGAATTACTCCTGATACACGTCGCCTATTCGGTCGTATCAAGGATGATTTCGTTATACCCGATCTGACACGCATTCAGACCACATCCTACGACAAGTTTGTTCAGCTTGACGTACCGGCCGAGAAACGCATCGACCACGGCCTGGAATCGGTACTTCGGGAAATCTTCCCGATTGAGAATCACGACAAAACCATCCGCCTTGAATACATTCGCTATGAGTTAGGCAAGCCACGTTACGATCAGGACGAATGTCGCCAGCTGCGTCTGACCTTTGGCCGGCCACTGAATATCTGGCTGAGGCTTTTCAAGGGCGACAAGGCCACTGACCAGTCGGTCTATCTGGGCGATCTGCCGATCATGATCGGTGGTGGCGAATTCATCATTAACGGTGCCGAGCGTGTCGTTGTCAGCCAGTTGCACCGCAGCCCTGGCGTTGACTTCGTGGAAGATACCGAAGTTGGCGACAAAAAGATTCATGCCTGCCGCGTGATCCCCGAGCGAGGCAGCTGGGTTGAACTTCAGGTGACGAAGAAGGATTCGCTGGGCGTGCGTATCGACCAGTCCGGCAAGTTCTCGTCGATCACGCTTCTGCGTGCCCTCGACCCGAAATTCTCGGAAGATGACGCCATCCTCAGAGAATTTTACGAAACCGAGACGATCAAAACCAATGACGCCAGTGCGGTTGCCAAGCTGACCGGGCGATTCACCTGCGGCGACATCATCAACCCTATTGATGGTGAAGTGCTCTATGAATCGGGCATGAAAATCAGCGAAACCGCTGCCAAGGTGCTGGTCGAGTCGGGCAATGTTGATGAGATCACCTTCTTGAGTGAAGTGAAGGACGAACTGATTCTTCGCTCGATTCAGGAAGATGCCACATCTGATCACCAAAGTGCCCTGCTCAGGATTTACCAGCGTCTGCGTCCAGGCAACCCGCCACAGCTTGAGAAGGCAAAAGAACTTTTTGCCGAGAAGTTTTACGATGCCAACCGGTATCGTCTGGGCCGTGTCGGCCGGTTCCGTATTAACCGCAAATTTAATCAGGATGTACCTGAAGACAAAATGACATTTGACGTACTTGATTACGTCAATTCCATCAAGTACATCCTCGACCTGCGGCGCGGCAAGGGTCAGCGTGACGATATCGACCACCTGGGCAACCGGCGTCTTCGAACGATTGACGAACTGTCTGCAGAAGAGCTGCGCAAGGGTTTTCTGAAGCTTCGCCGAACGGTGCAGGAGCGGATGAACCTGAAAGATGTCGAGGACATGGAGCCTCGCACGCTGATTAACCAGAAGTCTATTGGTGCTGCGATAGAGTATTTCTTCGGCCGGGGCGAGCTTTCGCAGGTGGTTGACCAGACCAACCCGCTGGCCCAGCTGACACACGAACGACGTCTTTCTGCCCTTGGTCCTGGCGGTCTGAACCGTAAACGGGCTGGCTTTGAAGTGCGTGACGTTCATATTTCGCACTATGGCCGCATCTGCCCGATCGAAACGCCGGAAGGGTCGAACATTGGCCTGATCTCCAGCCTCGCCATTTATGGCGGTGTTGATGAATACGGCTTTCTGGTCACACCTTACCGCAAGGTGAGCGGTGGCAAACTGACAAAAGAAGTGCGCTGGCTGCGTGCTGATGAAGAGAGCGAAGCCCATCTGGCACCTGCCGATGCTGCGGTCGATTCTGAGGGCAAGCTGAAGGGGCCGATTCTGGCCCGGTTCCAGGGCGACTTTTACCATGTGCCGCCCGACAAGATTGAATATATCGACATTTCGCCGAAGCAGATGGTCGGCATTTCGGCCGGTTTGATTCCCTTCCTTGAGCACGACGACGCCAACCGCGCCCTGATGGGTTCGAACATGCAGCGTCAGGCGGTACCTCTGCTGATTGCCGAGCCGCCGATTGTGGCAACAGGGATGGAAAAAGCGGTGGCTCAGAACTCGGGCATGGTGATCAAGGCCTCGGCCGAGGGCATTGTGACGTATGTAGATTCCACTCGCATTGTGGTTGACTATCAGGACGGCCAGCCGACGGTTTATAACCTGCGGAAATATGTGGGCCTGAACGAGCAGACCTGCCTGAACCAGAAGCCGATTGTCGAAGTTGGCCAGAAGGTGCACGCCGAGCAGATCATCGCTGACGGGGCGAGCACATTCCGGGGCGAGCTGGCCCTGGGCCGCAACGTTCTCGTGGCGTTCATGGCCTGGGACGGTTACAACTTCGAAGATGCGATCATCATCAGCGAAAAGCTGGTGAAGCAGGACGTTTATACCTCAATTCACATCGAAGAATTTGAGGTTGAAATCAAGGAGACAAAGCTGGGTCGCGAGGAGTTTACCCGCGACATTCCGAACGTCTCCGAGAAAGCCCTGCGCAACCTTGACGAAAACGGCATTGTCCGTATTGGGACATATGTCAAAACGGGTGATATTCTTGTCGGCAAGGTCTCGCCGAAGTCGAAGAGCGAACTGACCCCGGAAGAGAAGTTGCTGCATGCGATCTTCGGCCGTGCCGGCGAAGACGTGAAGAACGACTCGCTGGAAGTGCCTTCGGGCGTTGAAGGCATCGTTATCAACACGCAGCGGTTTTCGCGCAAGATGTCGCTGCCGGAAGAAGAACGCAAGGAACTGGATCGCGAGATCAAGAATTGCGAGCTTGAAGAAGACATCAAGATTGCGGCTGAATATCGCCAGATGCTTCGCAAGATGGAGCAGGCTGCGGATGGCCCGATCACCAAGAAGAGCAAGACTTACGGCAAGGAAAAAGATTCTTCCGCCCTTGTCAACGAAGCCAAGGCCTTCAAGGTTGAAGAGCTTGACGTTCGTTCGGCCGATATCCGCAAACAGCTTGAAAAGATCTCGCGCGAGTATCGCCCGCGTATTGACAATCTGATTCAGGAGAAAGAACGCCGGATCAGCAGCATGAAGCGTGGAGACGAACTGCCGGCGGGCGTTCTGCAGATGGTCAAGATTTACGTTGCCACGAAGCGGGTCATCTCTGTCGGCGACAAGATGGCTGGCCGTCACGGCAACAAGGGTGTGATCTCAAAGATTCTGCCCGAAGAGGATATGCCTTTCCTGGAAGATGGCACATCGATCGAAATCATGCTCAATCCTCTGGGTGTGCCGAGCCGTATGAACGTAGGCCAGATTCTGGAAACGCACCTTGGCTGGGCCGCGGTGAAGCAGGGTTTCCAGGCGATCTGCCCAGTGTTTGACGGTGCCGACGAAGACGTCATCCGCCAGAGTCTGGTTGATGCCGGCCTGCCGGAAAATGGCAAGGCGAAGCTTTATGACGGCCGTACGGGTGAACCTTTTGACCAGCGGGTTACGGTGGGCTACATCTATATGCTGAAGCTGCATCACCTGGTTGACGACAAGATTCACGCCCGAGCCACAGGCCCTTACTCGCTGATTACGCAGCAGCCTTTGGGCGGCAAGGCGCGATTCGGCGGCCAGCGGTTTGGCGAGATGGAAGTCTGGGCGCTTGAGGCTTATGGCGCCGCCTACATCCTGCAGGAGCTGCTGACGGTCAAGAGCGACGACGTTGAAGGCCGTACCAAGATTTACGAATCGATGGTCAAGGGTGAAAACACCCTTGAGGCCGGCACACCTGCCAGCTTTGACGTGCTGACCAACGAAATCTGCGGCCTGGGGCTGCACATGCAGCTGATCAAGAAGCGAATGTGAGTTGGGTCAGGTCAAAATCAGCGACGGTTCCTCCGGGTCGGAAAATTCGGGGAACCGTCGGTAGTCTATTGACTTGGCCTTCCACTCGTGATACCTATATGGTTTGATGCGCCACGGCCGGATGCATCCCCGCGGAACTTCAAACCACTTTTCCGGAGTGATTTCATGATGCACCTTGACTTAACAAGGTCATTGATCAACGAGCCAGATGTGGCAGAGACGATAAGCCACACCGTTCCGGAAATCAGGGCTGAAACGCCCGTCAATTTGAATAAAAGATGACCCATTGTCATCGGTTTGAAGACTTGAACCGCCAGAATCATACAATATTTGAGCTGCCTCACCTCTTGATGAAGGAGAGTGTTCTGTGAGCATGGGCGAAAGCGCTTACGATCGTGTCAATGACTACGGTGCGGTGAAGATCCGCCTGGCAAGCCCCTCTGATATCAGGAGCCGCTCCTTCGGCGAAGTCAAAAAGCCGGAAACAATCAACTACCGAACCTATCGGCCGGAGAAGGACGGACTCTTCTGCGAAAAGATCTTCGGACCCGAGAAAGATTGGGAGTGTGCTTGCGGTAAGTTCCGTGGCATGAAGTACAAAGGAATGGTTTGTGATCGTTGTGGAGTGAAGGTAACACACTCTCGCGTTCGACGCAAGCGCATGGGTCATATTGAGCTGGCCGCGCCGGTGGTTCACATCTGGTTCTTCAAAGCCATGCCAAGCCGCCTTGGCACTTTGCTTGATATGAAGACCTCAAGCCTGGAAAAGGTCATTTATTTCCAGGATTATGTGGTTGTTGATCCAGGCGAGTCAGAACTGAAAGAACGTCAGTTACTGACCGAAGAAGACTATCGACAGGCCCGGGCCAAATTTGGCGATACGTTCAAGGCTGACATGGGTGCTGAAGCCATTCGCCAGCTTCTTCTGCGTCTTGATCTGGCGGCAATTTCCAAGCAGCTCCGTCAGGATCTGGTGGAAACATCAAGCAAGCAGAAGATCAAGGACCTGACCAAGCGGCTGAAGGTTGTTGAATCGCTGCGCGACAGTGAAAACCGCCCTGAGTGGATGGTTCTGGAGTGCATTCCGGTGATTCCGCCGGATCTTCGGCCACTGGTGCTGCTGGACTCGGGCAATTTTGCCACCAGCGACCTGAACGACCTCTATCGCCGTATCATCAACCGGAATAACCGGTTGAAGAAACTGGTCGACCTGAATGCGCCGGAAGTGATCATCCGTAACGAAAAGCGTATGTTGCAGCAGGCGGTTGACGCCCTCTTTGACAACAACCGCTGCAAGAGGCCGGTGCTTGGTTCTTCAAACCGGGCACTCAAATCACTGACGGACATGATCAAGGGCAAACAGGGTCGGTTCCGCGAGAACCTGCTGGGCAAGCGTGTTGATTATTCCGCCCGGTCGGTCATTGTGATCGGCCCCGAGCTGCGTCTGCACCAGTGCGGCCTGCCGAAGAAGATCGCTCTTGAGCTTTTCCAGCCGTTCATCATTCGCCGGCTGAAAGAGCAGCGTATTGCCGACACGATCAAGTCGGCCAAGAAAATGCTTGAGCGGCGTGCCGATGAAGTCTGGGACATTCTGGAAGAGGTGATCAAGAATCACCCAGTGCTTCTGAACCGTGCCCCGACTCTACACCGAATCGGTATCCAGGCGTTTGAGCCTGTGCTGGTGGAAGGCAATGCCATTCGGGTTCACCCGCTGGTCTGCCGTGGTTTCAATGCCGACTTTGACGGTGACCAGATGGCCGTTCACCTGCCTCTCTCGATTGAGGCTCAGGTCGAAGCCATGACTCTGATGATGTCGATCAATAACATCTTCAGCCCGGCCAACGGCAGCCCGATCATCAGCCCGACGCAGGATATTGTGATGGGGTCGTATTATCTGACTGTCCATCGTGCCGGCGACAAGGGTGAAGGCATGGTTTTCTCTTCGCCGGAAGAGGTCTTTCTGGCCTTCAGCCTGCGGAAGATGGCCGTGCATGCGAAGATCAAGGTGCGCATCCCCGAGAACAAGAAGGTCAAGGGCGAAGGCGAGAAGACGCACAAATCAGGCAAGTTGCTTGAGACAACCGTCGGCCGCGTGATCTTCAACGACATTCTTGACAAGCGAATGGCCTTCTACAACGTGGCTCTGAGCCAGAAGCAGTTGCAGTCGATCATTGCCGACTGCTATCAGCTACTGGGCCGTGCCGCAACGATTGATCTGCTGGACCGGATGAAGGATCTTGGCTTCCGCGAATCGACCCGATCCGGGCTTTCGTTCGCAACCGACGACCTTCGCACACCAGCCTCGAAGGACAAGATCCTTGCGGAAGCTGAGAAAAAGGTGGCCGGCTTCAATAAGAGTTATAACCGCGGCCTGATTGCCGATGGTGAACGATATAACAACGTGGTTGACGCCTGGACGCATGCCCGCGAACAGATTACCAACCAGATGATGGAAGAGTTGAAAAACGATGTCCGTAATGGCGAAGTTTACCTCAACCCGATCTATCTCATGGCCGATTCCGGCGCCCGTGGTGGTGTCGGTCAGATCACCCAGCTTGCCGGCATGCGTGGCCTGATGGCCAAGCCGAACGGCAAGATTATTGAGACGCCGATCAAGGCCAACTTCCGTGAAGGCCTTTCGGTGCTTGAATATTTCAGCTCGACGCACGGTGCCCGTAAGGGTCTGGCTGACACGGCCCTGAAGACGGCCGATGCCGGTTACCTCACCCGTAAGCTGGCCGACGTTGCCCAGAACGTGGTCATTACCATGTATGACTGCGGCACATCGCAGGGCATTACCAAGGGCGTGGTTTACAAGGGTGAGAAGCTGGAAGTCAGCCTTTCCCAGACGATTCGCGGCCGGGTGAGCCGGGTTCACATCACCGACCCGATCACCGACGAAATCGTGGTTCAGGAAAATGAGCTGGTCACTCTGGAAAAAGCCCGCAAGCTTGAGGACATGCAGATCGAAAAGATCCAGGTCCGCAGCCCAATGACATGCGAAGCCCCGCTGGGTGTCTGCCAGCAATGCTACGGCATGGATCGTTCAACCGGCCAGCTGGTGGAACAGGGCCTTGCCGTGGGTATTATTGCAGCCCAGTCGATTGGCGAGCCGGGCACGCAGCTCACG
>JBJTRR010000192.1:0-2405 GCA_046076185.1 bacterium
CCGAAGGAGTACCCAGTCATGCGAAAAATGAACCGTCGTGAATTGATTGAAGCCTCAGGCGCGGTTGTGGCCGCCGAAATGACAACCCGCCTGTCCGCCGCCGATGATACCCCCATACCCGTTGCCCTGATTGGCTGCGGCGGCATGGGCACAGGCCACCTGAAACTGCTGGTGAAAAACCCAAAAGTGAAAGTGGCCGCCCTGGCTGATGTGGATGCCAACAGGCTGGCTGAATCGGTCAAAATCGTGACCGATGCCGGCCACCCGGCCCCCATGGCCACGAACGACATGCGCAAGATATTCGACGACCCCAAAATTCAGGCCGTCTGGATCGCCACGCCCGACCATTGGCACGCCCCGGCCACCATTCTGGCATGCGATGCCGGCAAGCATGTTTATGTTGAAAAACCATGCTCACACAACCTTCGTGAAGGCCGGCTGATGATCGAAGCCGCCCGCCGCAGCAAAAAAGTGGTGCAGGTCGGTACGCAAAGCCGCAGCACGCACCATATTCAAGAGGCAATGAAGCGGATCAAGTCAGGTGCGATTGGCGATGTGTTGGTGGCCAAGGCCTGGAATTCACAGAAACGCGGCAACATTGGCCACAAGCAGCCCAGCCAGCCGCCACCGCACCTTGATTTTGACAAATGGCTTGGGCCCGCACCCGAGCGGCCCTATCAATCAAACCTACTGCACGCCATCTGGCGATTCTGGTATGAATTCGGCGTTGGCGACATCGGCAACGACGGTGTGCACGATATCGACATTGCCCGCTGGGGCCTGGGTGTCGATACCCACCCCACCAAAATCACCGCCACCGGCAGCAAATATTTCTTCGACGACGACCAGCAATTTCCTGATACCCAATACTGTGTTTTTGAATGGCCCGCTGATGGCAACGTAAAGCACAAGCGGATGTTGGTTTATGAACAGCGAGACTGGTCGCCCTATGTGCAGGAGGGCTGGGAAAATGGCGACGCCTATTACGGCACCAAAGGCATGCTGATTCTGGGCAAAGTGGGTGGCTGGAAGATGTATGGCCCGAAAAACAAGCTCATGGAAGAAATGAGCGGCACTTTCGACCTCCCCGCCCACCATGAAAACTTTCTGGCAACCATTGCCGGCAAGGCGGAAGCCACCGCTGAAATTGAGATAAACCATTTATCAACATCGCTTTGCCACCTGGCAAACATTGCCTGCCGCGTCGGCCGGACTCTGACATTCGACCCCTCGGGCGAAAAGTTTGTCAACGACTCGCAGGCCAATGCCATGCTGCGCCGGGCCTATCGGGAAGGGCACTGGGCCACCCCCAAAAACGCCTGATTTTGCAGCTTGGGCTGGGGGCGATCTGCAGTCGCCCCTGGTTCAGGCCCAGCCGCCTTTTCATAACAGCTTAAAATATTTATTTACAAACACTTAAACCACGTTTTTCTGGGCTTCAGAATACTCCTGCAATCGGTACGTTCTGAATATTCGTAATAAATCTCAAATCAGATTCAAGTTGCAGATCGGTTTTGATCGATAAAAGGATCAATGTCAGAAGTGTTCCGCGGGCAAGGATGCCGGCAACGTCCATGGATGGACGGAACACTTCTGCCAAAGCCTTGTGACGGATGGATTAAGGTTATGAATCGACCGACGTTCCGACGTAATGGCGGGTTGCGACTGGCTCTGGCCTTGTTGGTAACCGGCATCTGCGGAGTGAATCTCGAAGCAGCCGCGATTCAATCGGCCAATGTCGTTGCCAACCAAAGCATGCGACAGGCCTGGCTGAACCAGAACATGGCGAAGAATCAGGCCTACTGGGCCAAAATGGCAGCACGCCAGGGCGATATCAATGCGGCATCCGTTGGCAAGGGGCCGGTTAATCTGAACCAGGTGTGGAACACGTTCCAGCGCCGGATGCGGTTTGCCTCGCAACTTAAACCGGCCAGTGCCACCGGATACCTGCCCAACACATCGTTCGTGAACGACCTCTGGTCGCGCCGGGCCATTAACGCCGCCCGATTCGCCCAATATCACGGAACCATTGCCCAAGTCATGGATTGGGACACTTACTTCCGCACGAATCACATGACACCGGCCGTCAAGCCCGTGATCAAACCGGCTGTTAATCCAAGCCAGCAAATTGTGGTGCCTGAACCGGCCTCGATCCTCTCGGGGCTTGCCATGGCGGCCTTTGGCTTCTGGGCCGTTCGGCGAAACAGGACAAAAAAGTTGGCCTGATTTCACCAATCATAACAAATTCGTTAGAGTAATTAACGAAACGAAACCCGACTGCGGTTTCCGCGGGAAAATTCCCCCGGAAACCATTGTCATTTTTAGAGTTCAGGATATTCAGGCATGCCTGCTGGCAAGACTCCGTTTTTCATCACCACAGCGATTGATTACCCCAACAGCCGTCC
>JBJTRR010000193.1:0-4845 GCA_046076185.1 bacterium
CGAGGTAGCTTTTTTCAATCCGTTTCAAATTCTTCCGTTATGTTTTCATAGGCAATGCGGAAAATGGCCGGGGCATAATAGGATTTAACCGTCGTGCCTGCCAGCAATTTCACAATTCCGGCTTTTACAAGTTTATCAAGGTCTGATTTCGCTGTCGGGTAAGTCACCTGCAGCAGTTTCTGAACATCGGTCACTCGCAGAATCGGTGAGATAAAAAGCTGGTCAACCAGTGTGTGCAGGCGCATTTGCCCACCAGTTTCATGCAGTTTTTGGCGGAACGATTCACGCATGGCCAGAAGCATTTCACATCGATTGATTGTCGATTTTGCCTGATCAATGGTCGCCCTGAGACAAAATTCAATCCAGTTGGCCCAATCACCATCGGTGCTGACCCGATACAGGCCACTTATGTATTCATCTCGATACCGTTCGAAATAATCGCTCAGATAAAGCCATGGTTTGGAAAGATGACACTTGCGGCAGATCATCAGGGCCAGAATCAATCGGCCAATTCGGCCATTGCCCTCCGTAAAAGGATGTATCGTCTCAAATTGATAATGCACCAGAAAACAATCAATCAATGGATCAAAAGATGATTCGTTAATGATGTATTTTTCCAGGTCATCAAGGCACCCTGGCAATGCCATGGGCGGGGGCGGGATAAATCGTTTATTGGTGCCTATGGCCACCTGAATTTTGCGTAAATTGCCGGGGTCGGTATGCTGGCCCCGCACGCCACCCAGCAAAATCCGGTGCAGTTCTCGCATCAGTCGCTGACAGACCGGCAAATCACTTGCCACCGCATGCTGAATGGCCAGTCGGTAATTGTTCACCTCTCTGAACTGATTCACCGAGGCCGATTCGGTCTCAGGGTTGCCCGGCTCCAGATCAAACAGCAATAGCTCTCGCGGAGTCGCATAAGTTCCTTCAATTGCCGACGACTGAATCGCTTCGCGATCCTCTGACGGCCTGAGCAATATCGCCGGATTCGGCAAAACCCGGCCAATTCCTTCCAAAACCCCGATAAGCCGCTTCGCCTCAGCCACCAGCGGCCAAAGCCCCGGCAAAAATTCCCAGTTCGGGGGTAGCGGATCAGGCAAATACGCCTGATCTCCATTCGCTAGCACGACAAACTGACCGGGCATCCATGGCTTGAAGTGATTGATATCCAATGGTTTAACCCAGGAAAGCGACAACCTTGATTCAGATCTGATAGGATTGTCTCAAAACCACCCCATTAAAAAAAGTGGCCAAAAATTTTAATGACAGGCCCGTTGATTAAAGAGTTCTTTAATGGCGTGAAGCGAAAAAAAGAGACCGCCCGAAGGCGGCCTCCTGCAGGTGATAAACCCTGATTTTCAAATCACTTCTGGGCTGATGGAGCCACAGCCGGGGCGGCGGCGGGGGCAGCAGCAGCGGCGGGGGCCTGACGCTCCCAGACGGTTTCGCAGTAAGGAACCTGCTTGGTCACGGTGCGGGGCACCATGCGCTTAACCTGAACCGTTTCGGTGTAAGGCACCTGGGTGCAGGTGGTGCGCTCAACCATGTCAGTCACCTGACGGGCCTTTTGAATGTGGCTAGTCACCGTCTCGGTGTATGGCACCTGAACTGGCACCTGGCGCGAGACCAGTTCCTTCACTTCGCGGGCCTTCTTCACATAGGTCGTCACTTCATCTTCATAAGGCACCTGCACGGCGATGGTTTGCGTGGTGGTTTCCTTAATCTGGCGTGGCACCATTTCCGTGTAGGTTTCGGTACGGTTTTCAGATTTGTACGAAATGCGTGTGCCCTGGGCCTTTTCTTCAACCGATCGGGCCACCTGGTGGGTCACTGGCACTTCAATTTCACGGGTCTTGGTCACGCACTCGGTGCGTTCAACTTCTTTGGGCACCATGCGTGTTTCGCTTGCAGGCACTTCCACTTCCTGTTTCTGGGCAACCATTTCGGTTACGCAGTCTTGCACCTGAACCTTCACCGGAACCATGGTGCGAACCGGGCGCGAAACCCAGACCTGCTGGCAGGCATAGGTCACACCCTGGCAAACATGGCCGCATGAACCGCAGCCAATGCCCTTTTTGTGGCCGCCGCAGCCGCCACAGGTGCCTGAAACGCCACAGCCGCTGGTGCAGCCTGAGGATGTCTTCACGGCCTGATTAACCCAGCAGCCACGGTCTTCAACCACTTCCTGGCACTGCATCACTTCACGCGTGACCATCTTCTGAACCGGAACATGCACTGTGCGTGTTTCTTTGCGAGTGGTCTGGAAAACTTCAGGCTGCATGACCTTTTCTTTCACCGTCACTGTTTCGGTGTAAGGCTCATACCGCTTCTGCTTGCTGGTCACCGTGTCGTAAACCGTTTTGGTAACAGAAGCTTCGAAATTCTCTGTCACAGGCACCTGCACCTGAATGTTGCGCGACTTCTGCACTGGCTCGTAAACGGTACGAGAAGTTGGCACGGTTTCGGTCTTGTATTCCGTGCGATAGCGCGTGACTTTATTCTGAACCGGCACCGTGTCATATTCAGTACGGGTGGTCGGCACGGTTTCGGTCTTGTATTCCGTGCGATAGCGTGTCACGGTGTTTGTCACCGGCACGGTGTCATATTCAGTGCGGGTCACCGGCACCTTTTCGGTTTTGGTTTCCGTGCGATATTTCGTAACATTATGCGATTCAACAACTTCCTCGCAAATCGTTTCGGTCACGGTGTGATATTTCGTAACGGTGCGGGGCACCAGCACTTCACAGGCCGGGGCCGAAACCTGGCACGGAATCGCTGTGGCGCAGGGGGCGGCAATGGTGCGGGGGGCAAACTTCAGCGAAGCCGGGCGGCATGCAGTGCAGGCATCGGCACTGGCTGAAAAGCCCGCAATCGCTGCGAAAAACAGGAATTTCGAAAAGCGAACGGTCATCAAAGTTAATCTCCGGTTGTCGATCATGGCAGATGAGGTCGGCTTGATGCTTAAATTCAAAGACGCACATCAAACAGATCATAATAAATTAACTACCCATAAGTTAAATTCAACTTAAATCACCTGAACTTCCTATTCTTACACACATTCAGAATAACAATTGTTCATTTTCTGCCAGTTTTAACGGTTAACAAAAAATCACCTTGTCAGGATTGGTCTCTTTGTTAAGATTCTGCCCAAGTCGGGAGATTGGGTGTCATACCCGATACGATGCCGGATGGATCTGGCTGTCCCTTCTTTTGTGACATATACCGATTCTACGCCCCCCACGACGCAAGGCAGGGATGCCATGTCTGATCAAGCGGAATCGCTTCGACATTTATTTGCCGCCAGACCGGCGGATGATTCGGCCACTGAAACCAGGCCACCCGAACCGCCGGTTTCGGCCTCGGCGTGGACCATTCAGGCCGACACTGCCGACGATCCGGCGGATGATTCCGACCTTTCGGAAGAACCCGGCCCGGCCATTGACATGATCATTCCGCACCCCACGCGGGTGCTTTGTCTGGCCAGCGGCAAGGGCGGCGTGGGCACCAGCACACTGGCCCTGAACCTGGCGGTATCGCTGGCCCGCAAGAATCAGCGGGTGGCCCTGGTTGATGCCGACTATGGCCTGGGCCAGCTTGAGATCATCTGCGACCGTCGGCCGACGGTTGATCTGGAAGATGTCCTTTCCGGCCGGATCGCGCCATGGGAAGCCCTGGTGGATGGGCCTGAGGGCGTGAAATTGCTGGCCGGCTCGCATGCCGCCCGCATGAATGAAGCCTGGCTGGTGGGCCCTGCGACCGACGAACTGGTGGCCCAGGTGGTGACTGAGCTGCGCGACAGCAACGTGGCCGACTGGATTCTGGTCGATGTGGGCAGTGGCCTGACAGCCCGGGCCCAGACACTGGCCGCCGTGGCTGATGGCATGATTTTGACGACTACGCCCGAACAGGCTTCGCTGGCCGCCAGCCATGCCCTGCTCTCTCATTTAAGAAGGGCCGCCGGCAGCCACCTGAAACTTGTTACGGTGGTGAACAAAGCAAGCTCGCACAAAGTGGGCGACGAAGCGGCCGACAGGCTGATTCAGGCCTCGCGGCTGTTTCAGGGCCTTTCCGTCAGCCACCTTGGCACCGTGCGTGACGACGTGGATGTGCCCCGATCGCTGCGATCGCGCATCGCCGTGGTGCAGGCCCCGGGCTGGTGGCTTTCCACGGCGGCCCGCGATTTCGAACGCCTGGCGACCAAGATCCACACCAATTTTGAGCAGTGGTCTTCGGCTGCCAACGACCTGCCAAACCTGCCCAGGTTCATTCACCGGGCGGAAGCCATTGACACAACGGAAATCACCGGGTCGGCCTCGCGCCGGGCCGGCTGAACCGAACCCGGACACTGGTCTATCCTGACCAACCGAATTCACCCGGTTCTTTGCAAATCAATCTCCGGATTCTCCCTTTTCCGGATATTCGTGAAAAAGAACCTGGGCCGCGTTAACCAAAAGTCTGCAAATTGTTCGAAAAAGTGCAATTTTGCGGAATATTCCGAGAATATGATCAAGGCCGGTATCGAATCATGACGATAAAGATACTGGTGATTCCTGGTCTTATCGGGGGTCACTTCTCCAGGTGACACAAACAGACCGCACAGAAAAATGCCCGCTGGGCAGGCTTTGGTGCGACTTGTTTCTGACACCTGCAGAATTAGCACAGGAAGTGCGCGACTCTCGGCGACGACATGGAGGTCTGGATGTCAACCCAAGTAGATATGGACGTAACCGAGCTCTGGACGAAGTTCAAAGAGAACCCGACCACAGAGATGCGGAATCGTCTGGTTGAGCGTTATCTTCACCTGGTGAAATACAATGCCGAGCGTATCTGGCAGCGCCTTCCGGA
>JBJTRR010000194.1:0-1880 GCA_046076185.1 bacterium
AACGGGTCTGGCTCGAGCGTGCGTGCCCCCTTTTTTCTGCTGAACGAGAATGAAACGGCCACGAAACAAATCTGAACAGAAGTGGACAAAACTTGAATTTTTGATAAAAAGATTAAAGTTTCTGCCAAAAGCAGACGGGCCAAGGATGGGCCTGGCAAGAGGAAAGGAATCCGGACCGATGTACGATTCATCATCAACTTTTGTTGATTTCCAGGCCGTTGAGCCACATGAAAGCGAAACGACCGATCGTTCAAAAACGATCCCGCACCATGTCTTCCGAAAGCAGGAAGAGCCAACCGAGCAGGAATTGCTTGAAGGCCCTTCGCTTTTAAGCCAGAAGGCGAACATTCTGGTCACTTTTACCGGGGTTGTTTTGCTGCTGGTTCAGCTTATCCAGCTTGAAGACCCAGTCGGGATCGACCTTGTCGAAGTGCTGGATGCTCTTGTCTGCACTATACTTACCGCCGACTACATTTACGACCTGGCCCACTGCGGCAATCGCCGGCTGTTTCTCAAAAAACGCTGGTGGGAATTTTTTGCCTGTATCCCGATTGTTGACACCGGCCAACAGGCTGTGCTTTTGGTCAGGCTTCTGCGAATCTCGCGCCTGATTCGCATATTCAAGCTTCGTCGCGACCTTGGCGCCTATTATGCCCAGGGATACGACATTCTTAAAAAGCATAAGGTGCTTGATATTTCGACAATCGTCGTCATTACTGTTTTCTGCGGTTCACTCGGCTTTTTTTATGTGGAACAGGGCATTAACCCAAACATGAAATCCTATGGCGACAGCCTGTGGTGGGCTCTTGTCACCGTTACAACCATCGGTTATGGCGATATTTTTCCTGTCACAAGCGCCGGCCGTGTGGTGGCCAGCATGATGATGCTTGTCGGCATAGGCTGTGTCAGTATCCTGACTGGCACAATCGCATCAAATTTGCTGAAGCAAAACAAATGCCCGCACTGCCAGGGCGATCTTTGACAAATCGAATCTCATCAATCGACCGCCCGCAAATTTCCGGGCGGCCTTCTTCTTCCCTTTGTTTATTGCATCACTTGCCATCAACAATTTCAAACTGAACCTGAACGCGCACACTCAGCCGTTGTTCGCCGGCAGCCACCGGGGCGGCCATGGCATCAGCGGCCATCATTCGCATGCGAACACCGCCATAAACCGGCTCGGGCGAAGGGATATTCGACCCAGCTTCCGCAATGTGCAGCACCCGGCCCGGCCTCACGCTATCACCCCAGCAATAAAGCTCGGCACGGCGGCGGGCGTCTTTCACGGCGGCCCCGCGCACAGCGTCGAGCCGGGTTTCAAAGTCA
Organism: bacterium; assembly: GCA_046076185.1. Taxonomy (GTDB): domain Bacteria; phylum Planctomycetota; class Planctomycetia; order Isosphaerales; family Isosphaeraceae; genus QWQI01. The sequence continues at coordinate 1,327 of JBJTRR010000194.1, forward strand.
TCGACATCAAATGAAACGCCATAAACCTGGTTGGCACCATTCTGAATCAGAAGGTCGAGCATCGGCCCCAGCTTGTCAATTTTCCGAATCGTGACCGAAACCGTATTCGTTACGCTATAGCCGACAATGCGCGGCACAAATTCGCCTCTTACGCCTGGCTGTGGCTGCGAATATTGCGGCTGAACCGAGAGATTCGAAGTTTTGATATCATTTTCTTCGATGCCCTGGCCTTTCAGCACATCAAACAGGCCATTCATCAGTTTGCTGTTTTCCGCCAGTGCCTGGGCGGCCGAGGGGGCATTGGCCACCACACCCACATTAATGTGGGCGATATCAGGTTTGACCTTAAGCTCGGCATGCCCGCTGACAGTGATTGAATGTTTTTCCACGGCTGCCCCCTGCTTCTGTTCCTGAGCCACGCCATAGCCCCAAGGCACGCCAGCCAGGGCCAGCATCAAAAGAATTCGCTTCATCGTTGTCGCTCAATTCATGCAGATTTCGACGGGTTGAATTGATGAGCCGGGCTGATCCTCCGGCACCAACTCATCTTATAC
>JBJTRR010000195.1:0-1552 GCA_046076185.1 bacterium
TTTCAAAAAGACCCAGATTGGCCTAAAAGTCACATCCCACCACTGAAAATCTCGCCCTTCACGTTGAAACTTTATGGCTTCAAGCGTTGTGTAATGGTTAATTTTCGTGAGAAAAGTTGTCATATCCGGAATTGTCCGGTGCTGCATGCTGTGTTCAAGTTGCCCTGAGCTGCCTTCCAGCTCAACCGTTTCATGAACGGCACCAATCCAGTGCCCACTGTCGCGGCGAAAAAGCCTCAGTGGTCTGTCAAACTGCGTTCCTGAATAGCGAAACGGCCGACCCAGCACAACAGACCGAATTGGCACCCGATAACCAACATGAGGCCGAAATGGCTCGCCAACCACCCGGCGAATTTCGCGGGCAAGTTCTGGCGTGGGGCGTTCATCTGCATCAACTGCGAAAACCCAGTCGCCGCTGGCCAGTTCAAGGGCTGCATTACGCTGGCTTGCAAAATCGTCGAATGTACGAACTGCAACCAGGTCGGCACCCCGCCTGGCCAGTTCCTCGGTGCCGTCATCGCTGGCCTTGTCAACAACCACAATCACCTCATCAGCCCACGAAACGGCATGCAGGCAGCCGGGCAGATTATGCGCCTCGTTCTTCGCAAGTATCAAAACCGATATCTTCGGCTCGTCAAAACCACTCACTTCACAGTCTCCCAGCGAGGTTCTGACTGGCGGGCACAAATGCAATCGACATACGGAATTGAAATGGAATGTGACATGCGTATCACCATGAAAACTGCCTGAAATACGCTTCCTGCCGGCCAATATATTCAAAATCGGGAAGATCTTTAATATCGCCTGATATGGCAGAACGGTGATTCCGGCAAATTGCTACTGCATCATGAATCGCCCTGAACAGCATTCCGCGGCGAAACACCAGGCTGTGCAGAAGACGTGGCAGAAGCCAGAGAAAATGCATGAGCAGCCTTGAACCGCGAATGTTTCGCCAGGTGAAGATCAGCGTGTTTCGAAGGGCCAGATGGTCGCAACCAGCGCTTCCAAATGCAGGCTGAAAGCTACCAAAGCCCTTGTGCCAGGCCTTCGATCGGGGCAGATAAAGCCCACGCCAGCCACGCAGCCAGCCACGAAACCCAAGGTCGAGGTCTTCGATCCGGCCCGGGAAATAAATCGGGTCATAGCCGCCAATGGCCAGAAACTTTTGCCGGCAAACGGCCAGCACAGGCCCTGCCGATGCTGTCAGGCCAGGCTCGTGCATCTTGTTTTCATAGCCTGGCACGCGGCAGACACCCTGAATCAGGCCGAATCGATCACGCACACGTGTGTTCATGCCCTCATATGTTTCATTGTCGAAACCAAGGCAGAATGGTGCTGAAAACAGAGCTTCCGGGTGCCTGAGCAGGGCATCAATCAGCGGGTCGATCGCATCGTCAGCCAGTTTTACATCATTATTCAGCAGAACGGCGAAAGGCGAGTCGTATCTTTCAAGCACATGATTAAAACTGGCCAGACCGCGGTTTGGCTCGTGAATCACTTCCAGATTCGGCCAGTGCCGGGCCAGATATTCGCAAGAGTCATCGGTTGATTC
>JBJTRR010000196.1:0-2978 GCA_046076185.1 bacterium
TGAGTCGCAACGACTGTGGGAGAAAGGAAAAACGGCATGAAAGGGGCGAGAGAGGGCGGAATGAGTTGGTCGCTCACCCTGGGCGAAGCGCGAGCGGAGCGAATGGCGACCAACTCATTGAACCGATTGAGCCTGAATGAAGGGTGCAGGAACACCTTTGTATTTCAGGCGGCCATTGTTTTGGGTTTTATCGGCTGCGCGTAACAATGCCCTGTTCGATTCTGCAAATGATTCTCCAAGCTTTCGTCCTCGCTTTGCCAGGCGGCTCGAACCTGGAGAATTGCCTCGCCACGTCGGCCATCCTCCCAAAATTGGTCGCTTCCTTTGACTCGCTGATTCAACTGCTTGATCCATGATTCCACTGGACTGCTCGTGATCGGCAGCCCGTCACGCCGGTATCGCGGGTAATCCATCCGCTCCTGATTCGTCTCCAGATAGCCAATCGTCTGTCCCAATATATACCAGAGGTGATCTGGCTCCTTGTCCCGGTCCGATGGCGGCTCCATCGCGTCGAGCTTCGTCCTGAGTTGCTTGATCACTTCCGCAACTTCTCCCTTCCAGCAGGCTTCCGCCCAGTGGCGCCCCAGACTCGTGTCGCCCAAGGCCGAGGCCACTTCATAAAGATGCTCTGCTGCGTGCATGAAATCCAGAATTGGCGTGAATTTTGGAAAATGACGTCGCGCCATCGCCGAATTGTAAGACTGGCCATCCGCTACAAACGCACCCTTGGTCGCGCTGAAAAATCCCCGGCGTTCTGCATCCGCCGCCAGTATCCAGCCAAACGTTTCGCTATTGGCCAGCGAGGCAAGTCCTGTTCGGAGAACAGGTTCCGGGCTCCACCGAGGCGTCGGCTCCACTGGTTTGTCCAACGCTTTCTTCGCCACAGTGGCCGCACGTTCCGGTCGCTGTGCCACGCTCTTTTCACTCGACTTCATCGGAGACGCAAAGCATTGTGGCAGTTCAGGATGATGGTCTTCTCCAGTAGCCGTGTCAGTCATTCGCAGCAGTACGGCAGCCTTGGTCTCACGCCAATGCGGATCATGCACGCCCGACGGCCCGGGCGTGGTGCGTGTTCGCATCCGCCCGCCATCGACCATCACAGCCGCTAATTTCAACGGTGGCTGGGCCTGTCGTGGCTCGGCGGTAATTGGGCGGTCCCGATACTTTTTTGTGCGTTTATCCTGTAATTCAGCCAGTTCCGTGCCAATTTCGGCGGTCAGATCCTGCAGGTGTCGTGCCGAAATCTTGACATTGAGCAGGTTCTTAATCAGTCGTGCCGACTGATCAAACGGAGCGACGGCGGCGGACGTGACGAGAGCTTCGAGCAGTTTGGGGCTGTAGCTGCGGTGATTTAGGACCTGGCTTGGTCGGTAGGGGGAAAAAAGCCCGGCGGCAACGCGGGCAGTGATATTTGGCTTCGCTGATTGGGACGGGCCCGCAGCGGGTTTTCAGTTCACGCGTTTGGATGAAACTGGAGCATGGCTGGCCACAATCGGGGCATGGCTTGGTCGGCTCGGCCTGGCTGGACTGTTGATGGGCCGCATTGCTGTAAACCTCGCGTGAAATGATGTTTCCGATGGCCATGGCGTAGGTTTCGATATCACCGAAATGGGTAAGCGGCTGAGTCTGAGAATCTTGCTCCAATTTGCGTTTTAAATATGCGGCAAACTCTTGATAGGCAGGTGATTGGGTGTCAATTTCAGGAGTCTGGCGAGCCATGGTAAAATTCTCCGTAACCGTGATGTTGAGGCCTCATGCCGGAATAATTGAAAGTTTAGCGAAAAATTGGAAATCCGCCATTGACATTTTCAAAGAGCAATCTGAGTTACAAAGGTGTTCCTGCACCCCCCAGAATTCGAAAAACTCGGCTTTTTAGGATGAGTTTGGTTTGATTATATAGATAAATACGCATTTGATTTACCGAAGCTCAACCGGGCATAGTCACGCCGATCTCGATTCGATAAAATAGACATCTCACACTGCAAAAATCTCAGACTCATGCAACGCTCGCTGACCCGCACTATGCACACCCCATCACACTGAACGCTTTTCGCCTTTCGTGCACCGCTCATCAACACGCTGGACAACAACCATGTCACAAAATCCGTTATCGAAGTTCCTGATGTCAAACATACGAGCCCGTAAGGCCAAGTCCAAGCCGTCAATTGGCCGTTTGGCAAGTGTCAGCATGAAGCAATTTGCACTGACCGTAGAGCCACTTGAGGAACGGCAGCTCCTGGCGATCAATGTGACCCAGGCGAACCTCGAAGGTTTCAAGGACGCATCCGGCGGCTACGTTTTCACCGACTCGTCGAGCATCACGGTGGATCCCGGTGTGGTGATTGATGCCGGGGCCGGGGCGATCACGATGACGGCACCCGAGATATCGATCGGTGCCGGAGCTCAGATCAAGACAACGGGAGCCATCAGTCTTACAGCTGATAAATCGATCCCTCTATTTCCTATCTCCATTTTTAACCAGTTATCGACGATCACGCAGGCTTTGGCTGGTGTCAAAGCCAGTGTGGCCATTGGCGAGAATGTGTCGATTGCTGGCGGTTCGTTCAAAGTAGATGTCAAATCTGGCGATCAGGACAAGATCAAGTCAGTGTTTGAAAGTGGCACGGATCAAGGTGATGCTACCAAATTTTTTACGGGCGTTGGTGAATCATTCTCAAACACCATACTTCAGTTGGTGAATGATGTTTTAAGCCTGCCTTTATCGGTGCAGGTGAAGCAACCTTCGTCGTCAATTACCGTGGGAGCTTTTAGCGTTATCAAAACCACAGGCGACGTTAAGATAACCGAGAAGGCGACTGCAGATGCGACTGGCCAGGCAATCTGGTCATCGATCGCACAAAAAATTACTGGAGGTAACGGTTTTGGATTTGCCTTTTGTTTGATTTCTCCCGCCGCTCCTGCCCCGCTGTCTCTTGTCCCCTCCTCCCTGCTTTCGTCTTTCGTCCCCTTCCCTCTCT
>JBJTRR010000197.1:0-13539 GCA_046076185.1 bacterium
TTATGACCTGAAAAAAGACCCTGGGCAGCTTCAGAATGTTGCCGACAAAGCCGAATATTCAGACCGGCTGAACGAGCTGAAAGCCCGGCTTGACAAGCGTCTGAAAGAGACCGAAGACCCACGTGCCCTGGGTCGGGGTGAAATCTTTTCACGATTTGAATATCTTGGAAATGATCAGGCCGTAGTGCCTGCCAAAAAAACCGCCGCCAAAGAGAAACAGGCCGCAAAAAAGAAAGTGGAAAGCCAATCAGAATGAGTCAATATATCATCATATGTATATATGTAATTTCATCAGTCCTTTTTCAGGCCTGGGCCGAAGCGGCCGAGCCGGTATTTCGCAGGGTTTTCGGGCCCGAGGTGAAAACCGGCCCCTACAAGCATCCGGCCTGTCTTGAAGAGCTTTCAGGCGGCGATCTATTGCTGGGTTATTACGGCGGTGAAGGCGAATATGCCAACGACACGGCCGTTTTTGTGAGCCGGTTGAAGAAAGGATCGACCCAGTGGTCAGAGCCGAAGGCGATTGCACGCGACCCGCTGCGATCGCTGGGTAATGGTGTTCTCTGGCAGGCCCCCAATGGCTGGGTCTGGCTGTTTTATGTGGTGCGGTTCGGCGAAACGTGGTCTGACAGCCGTATTCAGGCCAAAATTTCGAAAGATCAGGGCGAGACGTGGTCGGACCCGACTGTTGTCAGTTTTGAGCGTGGCCTGATGGTGCGCAATCGCCCGATTCTGCTTGCCGATGGCACTTATCTGTTGCCGGCCTATGAAGAAAAGGGTGAGGACAAGGAAGAAGTCGGCAAGGAGAGCGTTTCCACCTGTTTCGGTTTCGACCCGAAAAAGCCGGCCGATGGCTGGAAAAGGCTGGGTTCGATCAGATCACCCAGGGGCAACATACAACCGGCGATTGTCGAACTTGAGCCGGGCCATCTGCTGGCTTATTGCCGCCGTGGTGGTGGATACGGGCCGCAGTCGTCGGGGTTTATCGTTGCAGGTGAATCAAAAGATGGCGGAAAAACCTGGGCCCAGGGCGTTGACACAGCCTTCCCCAACCCCAATTCGGCAGTTGACATGATCAAGCTGAAAAACGGCCATCTCATGCTGATTTACAACCATAGCATGACGGTGCGTACGCCACTTTCCGTCGCCATCAGCGACGACAATGGTAAAACATGGCCATTCCGCCGCGACCTGGCCACGGAATATAACGCTTTTGCCTATCCGTATTTCTTTCAGGCAGCTGATGGCACGATTCATGCCGTTTACACGTCTGACCAGCGAAAGGTGATTAACCACGTTGTGTTTGACGAGGTGTGGGTGCGGCAGGGCGAACGGAAACCGGCGAAATAAACGGTATAAAATGAAATCATGAGTGCTGAAGAATTGCAGCAGGAAGAATTGCCGCTAGTCAGTTTCACGCCGGGGCAGTGGGCCCGTCAGGCTCTGGCCGAGCCTTTGTGCCTGCTGAACGACCACGCCTGGCTTGAGAAAAAAGCGGCTGCCAATGCCCTTGAGCTGCTGAACCGCTGGCCCGGCAAAGAGCCGCCGGAAGCGTGGGTGAGCGTGCTGACGGGCATTGCCAAGGACGAAACCATTCATCTGGCGCAGGTCACCCGAATTCTGGCCCGGCGGGGCGGGCAGCTATCGCGCACACACGCCAACAGCTATGCCAACCGGCTGCGGCTGCTGGTTCGCAAAGGGCAGGGCACGCTTGAACTGCTGGACAGGCTGCTGGTTTCGGCCCTGATCGAGCTGCGAAGCTGCGAGCGGTTTCGCGTTCTGGCCGATACTGCGACAGATGTCGATCATGAGCTGGCGAGTCTTTACAAAACACTCTGGACGAGTGAGATGGGGCATTATCATGTGTTTTTGAAGCTGGCCAGCGGTGTGCTGCGGAACAAGCCCGAGACAGTCGATGAGCGATGGCAGTGGATGCTTCAGCGCGAGGCCGAGATTCTTGCAGCCGAGCCGCCGGGCCCGCGGATGCACAGCGGGATGGCCAGTATTGCTGATAGCTGATGGAATGATGGACAGCTGCAATTGCATTATGTAATCTGTGTTTAGGGAAGTCAGGTTTTATGAAACCTTGGTCGAATGATGGACAGGAGGTGCCGCGATGGGGCGAAAATCAAATAAAAACACGACAGATCAAATAAATCAATTATCTTCAAAGTGGTCATTTGTTACAAAAGGGCATTTGAAAGACTGTTTTTCTTCAGACATTATTTATCGTGGCATGAATTATCAGAAAACAGGAAGGGTGTTGGAAATTTCATTTGAAGGTGACAAATTAAAAGGAGTTGTTAAGGGGACCAGGAAATATAAAGTCGTAGTTTCAATGAGCAATGCCGATGAGATTAGTGATGATCAATCTTTTATTTGTCTGGAATCAATATGTAGCTGTCCTTATCGAATCCACTGCAAGCATGGTGTGGCTGTTCTGGCTGAATTGATTGAAAACAGGGGAAATATTCATTCGATAAATAAATCGGGCAATAAGGAAGTTTCAGGTGAAGTTAAAAAGTTCATCACTCCTGAGACAGATCACTTGATTTTAAAGCATCTTGCAGGTTTCAAGAAAGACGAATTGACTGCACAAATATTGAACTTATTAAAATTACAGCCTCAAAAATACGAAGATTTAATGATCAAGTTATGCGCTTCTTCGAATGATTTAGATTTACAACAAATTCAATTCGTTAATCTGGTGGAACGGCTTGAGCGATACAGTAAAGACAATTCCGAAGAATATCATGCAATTATGGCAAATGTCATCAGCCTGATGAAAGTTCTTCTTGAACAAAAACAATTTAATGTTGTTATTATCGGGGCAAAATCCATATTGACCAGTCGATTTAAACAATACAGGTCAACGAGTTCAGGCTTGACCATGTTAAATAAAACGGCCGAGCTCATACCCATTCTGAATGAAGCGATTGAAAAAGCCAAAATGCCAATGCCGGCAAGATTTCTGTTCTGGCTTGAACTGATATTATGGGAGACGACCGGGAAGTTGATCAAAAATCAGGAGACAATTGGCAGTTTCAAGCGAGATCACTCGTTCTGGCAATCGGTTGCAGCCGATGTAAAAAAAGTTTTTGAAAAACGACTTGGAGAACATCCGAAAGATCGTGATATTTTGGATTATCAGCGGGTTCTTGATGATTTGATGCCTGAATTGCTCAGATATGATCAAAAGGGTTTGGCGGAAGAGTTGCTTCGTCAGGAGATGGCCAAATCGCAGAGTGACACCCGGCTTCGGCAATTTTATAAAGCGACGAAGGATGACCAGCGGCTTCGTGAGCATATTATTAAAAAATACAATCAGGGATTCGACCATGCCTTCCTTCATCATAAATTGCATGCTATTCGGGAACTGATTTTGATGGATCAGGAAAATGGCGATCATGAAAGTGTGCTGGGGCTTTATATTTATCAATTCTTTGAAATCCAGAAGAATGAGGAGTTATTGTTAAGCCTGTTTAAAGCGGCTGACAAGATTAAAATGAAATCGCAAGTCGCAGATTTACTCGTAGAACATATTGATGCTAACCTATCGCCTTTCAGCGTGAACGAAAGCACAGCAAAAACTCATAAAATAGATCATGCCCGATGGCCGATTGCATTACCGCTTTATCTGAGAGCGAACAAGCCGGCTCCCCGACCATTTTACGAAAATACAAACCAATTGATTGCCGATATTTATATTAAATCCGACCAGGCCGAGAAACTCTTTGATTTTTATGATAAAGTAGTTTCCAATAAGAATCTTAGAACTTATAATGCAGAAAATATGGATAGGATCTTATATTTATTAACCAGGCATTTCAAGCAAAAGTATCCTGAAAAATGTATAGCCTATTTTCTTGAATCTCTCCAGATGCATCTGGTTCAGTCAACTCCGATGGAATATACGAATTGCATTGAAATTCTAAAAGTCCTGTTCAGTCTTTTTGATGAAGTCAACAAGCAGGAACAATGGTATATTTTGGTGGATAATATCAAAGACACATTTCATAAAAGAAAAAAATTCAAAGAGATGCTTACAAAACTTGTATTCGAAATGCAAAGCCCATCCAAAAATGTGTTTACAAAATGATCTTTTGCTTTTTTTCCACCATTCTGGCCGCAACCCCCTTGTCTGGGGCGTTCCAATCTGTTTTAAAATAATGTTCAGGCAGGAAATCCGGTTCTTTGGCCCGGGCTTGCGAGCCCTTCGGCTAACCACAGACAATTCCGTGAGCTTAAACATGATCAGTCGCGTTTTTGGCAGAATGGTTGCACTTTTCTCGATTTTTCTGGTGGTCGGCAGTGCTTCCGCCCAGCAGCATTGGGTGCATTACCCAGGCGGTGAAGGGCCGGGCAAGGGCAAGAAAGTCGTGCTGATCAGTGGCGATGAGGAATATCGCTCGGAAGAATCAATGCCCATGCTGGGCCGGCTGCTTTCGCACCGATTTGGCTTCGACTGCACGGTGCTGTTCGCGGTTGATCCGAAAGACGGCACCATCAACCCGAACGTGAATAACAACATTCCGGGGCTTGAGTCGCTGAAGGCGGCCGATCTGGTGATCATGTGCCTGCGATTCCGCAACCTGCCGGACGACCAGATGAAGCATGTGGTTGATTATGTTGAGAGCGGCCGGCCGATAGTGGCCCTGCGCACCTCGACTCACGCCTTTAATATGAAGCCGGGCGGCACCTATTCCAAATACTCGTTCAACAGTAAGGAGTGGGATGGCGGATTTGGCCGGCAGGTGCTGGGCGAAACGTGGATCAGCCACCACGGAGCCCACGGCAAGCAGGCCACCCGAGGCATTTTTGCCCCAGGGCAGGAAAGCAGCGTGCTTTTGAAAGGGATCAAATCAGGCGAGATTTTTGGTCCGACGGATGTTTACGGCGTGACGATCCCTCTGCCAGGCGACAGCCAGCCGCTGGTGCTGGGCGAAGTGGTGACGGGCATGAACCCGGCCGACCCGCCTCTGGAAGGCCCGAAGAACAAGCCGATGATGCCGGTGGCCTGGACAAAGAGTTTCAAGACGGCCTCAGGCAAGACTTCCAAAATTTTCACCACCACCATGGGTGCCAGCCAGGACCTTGAAAACGAGGCCCTTCGGCGGCTGATCGTGAACGCGGCTTTCTGGGGTCTGGGCCTTGAAAACAAGATACCTGACAAGGCTGATGTGACGATCGTCGGCGACTACAACCCGACGAAATATTCGTTTAACGGCTTTACCAAAGGAAAAAAACCGGCAGATTTTGCACTGAACCCTTGAAAATCAGTGTAGATTTTGCATAGGATACCGGAAAGGCAGTATTGCACTGATTCGCACAGCGAATCATCTGGTATCTGCCCGAAAAAAAAGCCCCGGCTGATCCCGGGCAAGTCGTACAGGACGGGCGTCAGGATTCAAACCCTGACGCCCGTTCTGTTTTTGTATTATTGGTAATAATTTTGAGACTCTTCTTTCAAAATAGAATTTGCGTATTGCATCAATTGCAATAGCTGGAAAATTTGAACAAAATACAATTGAATCAGAGGATATTAAGGCTAATTCAAGCATGGTGAGTGTGAATTGGAAATGAAAAGTTTGACATTGGTTTTGCTCATGATACTTTCGAATTGTTCGTAACTGTGCAGCTTGAGCAGGCAACTAAGGATTTTGAAACTGGGGTAAGTCATGGCTGTGTTACCTAAAGAAGCAACTCAGGATTATCTTCATTCGAGTTCGATTCTCGACGAATTTTCAAGCTGTAAATTCAATCAGCGCAAACCGGTTAGTCCGGCTATTGCAGCACCATCCGGGTCGGTGGCCTTTGCTGCGGTGATTCAGGCATCGACATGGGCAAAAGAGGAAGTGACGGTTGGCTTTCTGCAGAATGATCCGCCGGATGCCCCTGGCCTGACGGCACTTGTGCAACAGCTTGCGCCCCGATGGCTGGAAAATACGGGCCTCTGGTTCCGGTTTCTGCCTGCTGGCTGGGCCATGGCCGATGTCAGGGTGAGCTTCGACCCCAGTGGCGGCTTCTGGTCGTGGATGGGCAGCCAGAGTGCCTCAGGCTCGCGCAATGTTGCCAGCATGAACCTTGGTTTCACGGGTCAGTCGTTTTCGAACGAAAGGGATCGCCAGCGGCTGATTCTGCATGAATTTGGCCATGCCCTGGGGCTGGCACACGAGCATCAGAACGCCGGCGATATGATTGATGTCAATAAGGCGGTGGAATATTATCGTAACAACGGGCTTGGGAATTTGTCAGAAGACCAGCTCAGGGCCCAGTTTGAGCAGATTCCCAAAGCTGAGCTTGACCCGCGAAGCTCGGGTTTTGACCCCAGCTCGGTGATGCTTTATCCGTTCCCGGCCGGTATTTTTAAGGACGGCCCGACGAGTTACAATTACGAGCTTTCCGCGATTGATCGTGAAACAATCCGGAAAATTTATCCCAAGGCCAATAATTTCCGCCATGGCCGCCCTGGCATGGAATTAAATCTGTTTGATAAAACCAAAGCCGATGCTTTTAAAACGGCTTATTATCTTTTTGGCACGGATACCGCCCAGTTTTATTTCAAGATTGACAAACCTGGCGATTATTTGGTCAGGATGTCGGCCGAGCCTGATGAAAAGGTATTTGAGCCGCTGAACAAGTCGCAGGCAGGGCCGGTTGACCCGCTGGAAAATGACCGGTTCCTTTCGGGAACGACATTTGAAATCTTTGATGAAACGTTGGACTGGGAGCCTGGTAAAAAAATTCCGGGCGGCGAATTTCAATTCGACCTTTTTGCTGACTCGACGGATGGCATGAAAAAAGCGGCCCGGCTGAATTTCGCCAAGCCTGGTTTTTATTACATTAAGGCCAGTGCGGTTTCGCAGGACAGTCGTGCACTTTTCCGGTTCGTGCCATCGGTTGAAGCGGTTTGAATTCAATTGCCAGTTTTTCCGGCAGGATGGCAATAAAGTCCCGGCAGAGCCATGTTTGACAAATAATGTCAAAATGGGTAAGCTGTGGAATATCTATCGCGTAAACGTATGAGAATAGCGGAATAAGTGGAGGCACAGAAAATGAAAATGGCGAATCGACATTCATCGCTGATTGTGGGGCTGGCGTTTGTTTTTCTGTGCATGGTGGCGTCGGCGGCTGATTTGAAACCATCGAAAACGGATTCTTACAGTCGATTGCTTACGAAGACGTTAAACAAGTGCCTGACGGACCTGAAAGCGGCCGATTCACTTTCACAGTCTGAGAAATTGCAACAGGCCAGTCAGCTTCTGATCAGGTCACAGGAACTGACTTTTGCGATTGGTCGGGATGCTGATTTAGAAAAGGCTTTTAACGACGACTCCATCGCTCAAAATCAATTTGAAGATGCGGCTGCGAAGTATCTTGACGGGCTTGAATCGAATTTCAAGGCTGCTCTGGCAGCGGGCACGGCCGCCGCACCAAATGCAAATTCTGGCGGTAATAATGGTTCGGCGACAAATATTGCAACTGGCGATCTTGTCTCAAAAGTGACAGATGTCGATCCACTGAAGGATTCACCCGGTTTATTTCAGGTCATCCTGAAGGGGCGTGATCATTTTTACCCGGCTGGCAAGCCCATGACGACGGGCGGCTTTGACAAAAAACCGGCTGATGAGCAGGCCAGACAGATCAAATCAACCCTTGAACAAATGTTCCTGCGTGAAATTGCAATTTACTCAAATCAGTATAAATCTTATATAAAGACCGATGCGGATAAAAAGGCATTTGCAGAGCAGTGGGTGAAATTAAATTCCACCAGAATTGATGAAATTGTTGCGCAGATCCAGTCAGGCAAGATCAATTCGCCACCGGGCTATGACTATCAATTTGGGCTTCAGGCCGATTTTCTCGAAGGTTTTAAAACTTACCTCATCAAACAGAACGAGCTTTACAATAATTCAACTGATAACGGGATTCGTGGCGAGGACAAGGCAACGCGAGAAAAACGCCTGGCTGCTGATGCGCTGAAATATGTGCAAACGCATCTGCTGATATCAGGCGAAAATGAAATTAAATCGGTAGAAAACCTCGATAAGACATCACAGCTTGTATTTAACCAGTATGTAAGTCGTTATTCCGAACCGCTGGTTGAAGGAGCTGCCCAGCCATCGAACCCATCGAATCCGGTAACAACCACGCCACCGGCCAACTCGCGACTTGCGAAATTCAAGGACAAAGTTTTTGAAATTGTGCGGGCATGGCTTCGGGTGCAGTCGTTTATCAGCCTGTTTACGGGTGGGTTCGGGCTTGATACGGCCATACTTGACCAGGTGGTGAAGGCCCTTGAGACAATTCTTGGCGAGCCTCTTTCTGATGCCGAGAAGACTGAAGCCCGCGCCTGGGCCACGCAGCTTGCCGCTGAGGCACCCCGCCCACAACCGACAACCCAGCCAACCACGCTGCCGGTGAATCCTTACCCATACACTTACCCGCCCACAATGGTGCCCGTCATGCCTTATGGGCATGGTTTTGGCGGGCATCACATGAAAAATCGCATGATGATGATGCCGGCGCCGGGCGGCCATTATTTCTTCGTTCGCTGAGTGGCCTTAACCTCAGGCCTGAGTCAGGTTAGAATGCGCCTAGAATTTTTTCTTTCCGGATCGATCTGGAACAGGAAATCTCAGGCCCGGGACTTTGACCTCGATGTCCAGCGAAATTGACCCAAAGAAATTGCAGCGAGCCAAGGCTTATTACGAAACCGGCCTTGATGCCGCCCAGAAGCGTAATTTTGAATATGCCTTTCAGATGCTGGGCGATGCTTGCAAAACCGTGCCCACAAGCCTGTCGTTTCGTCAGGGGCTGCGGGCCGCCCAACGGCTGAAATATGAAAACGACCCGGCCAAAGTCGGCTTCATGGCCAAAACCCGCCTTCAGCCAGTGCGTGGCCAGATCAAAATGGCTAAAACCACGGGCAACTGGCAGCGCGTTATGGAGCTTTGCGAAGACGCCTTTTTGCTTAACCCGTGGGATGTCGGCACGTCGATGGATTTTGCCGAAGCCGCCCTGGAACTTGAGGGCGCCGACCTGGCCGAGTGGGCACTGCTGACTGTTGCCAACGAAGCGGGCGACCATGTTGATTTTATTCGCCTGCTGGCAAGGGTTTACGAAGGCGTTGGTAAATGGGCAGCCGCGATTGGCTGCCTGGAACGTGTGAAAGCCCTTGACCCGACCGACCAGGATGTCGGCTCGCAGATCAATCGCCTTTCAGCCAACCAGATGATGGCCAAATCAAGCGGCCTGAAGACTCAGGGCAAGCCAGCCCAGCCAGGTTCGTCGCCAACTGCCCCCAAACCGGCCGTGGGTGGTGAAGATGTGCGGGTGAGCCAAACTGCCTCTGAGGCCGGAACGGCTGAGACCGAAAATCAACCTGCTGTAAAACTATCGCGTGAGGAACAGCTCAAGGCCAGCCACGAAGCTGATCATGGCGATATACACGTGGCCATGGAACTGGCCGACCTGCACAAGGCCGCCAACCGCTGGGATGAAGCTGACAAGATTTTATCAGCCTGTTACAAGAAAAACCCGAAGGATTATTACCTTCGTCAGATTTACGCCAACACGCGCATTGAGAGAATGACACGTGCCCTGGCGGCGATGGATACCTACCTGGAAACACACCCTGACGATGCTGCGGCGATTGCCAAACGGGCGGATGTGACCAAACGCCGCACCGAGTTTGAAATTGGCGAGTTTCAGGCCCGCATTCAACTGAACCAGGCCGATGCGGAGAGCCACTTCCGGCTGGGCCAGGCACTTGTCGTTGACAACCGCGTTGATGAAGCCATCGCTGCCTTTCAGCAGGCTCGAAATGCCCCCGACTGGAAAGTGCGGGCACTCAAAGAGATTGGCAAATGCTTTGAACAGGTCGGTTCAGCGAAGCTGGCCGAGCGCAGCTATAACGATGCCCTGAAGGCCATCTCAGCCGAAGATACGGCCACGTTTAATGAGCTTCATTATCGCCTTGGCACGCTGGCCGAGCGGCAGGGGCAATTGCAAATGGCTGAAGAGCATTACAACGAAGTGGCCGCCAACGATTATACATATAAAGATGTGGCAAGGCGTCTGCGCGATCTTCAGAATAAAATCTGATCAGAAGAAACAGGCCAGGTCAATCGCCTGGCCCCTTTCAATTGTCAAAGTAAGCCGGGCAGCTTATTTTACTGAGCAGCTTGCCCCGGCCTTCACCTGATTCCATGGCATTCTGGCCAGCATCATGGCCATGCCACAGGTGTCGGTCACACCGGCAAATACCAGCCCGGCGCCCACAAAGCCAGGAATGACCAGAAAGAGCGGGTTTGCAAAAGCCCCGGCCAGCGTGCCCGCAAAAACCAGCGAACCGGCCACAATGCGCACCTGTCGCTCAAGGCTCATCATCTTTTTGCCGCGAACCACCGGCAGGCCAGCCGCAGCCCAGGCTGTGGTGCCGCCTTCGACATTGACTACGTTCAGCCCGGCGGCAGAGAGCTTTTCGCAGGCCTGTCGGCCACGATTGCCTGACTTGCAGATCACATAAAGTGGCTGATCGGCCGCTGTGGTTCGAAGCGACCTGACGGCTTCGGCCGAGAGTTTGTCAAGTGGCAGCGACTTCGCCGGTTCGGCATGAATTTCACGAAATTCGGCGGGTGTCCTGACATCGATCAAATCCATTTTTGTGCCTGATTTGATCAGGTTTGACAGCTCTTCAGCAGTAATGGTTCTTGCGGTCGTCGACGCACTCATGTCAGGTTCTCCAGGTTAATTTATCTCTGGCGATTTCGTTCAGCATCGGCAATCTGGGCTGGGTTACCGGCCTTTTCAGCCGCTTCGGCCGCAAAATCAACTGGCGGAATGATGCAACTGCCCGCCGTGCAGGGCCGAAACCCCGCCCTGGCCATGCCCCAGGCACTGGCGGCAAGATAAAGGCAAAGCCCGGCGGCAATCAGGATGGTTTCGAACCTGCCTGCGCCGGAAAAGCCAAATTCATGGCCGACAGGCTCTTGAACTTTGTCGGTATTTTGCCGATCATGCACTATTCTGTCACATTCTATGCTACATCGCCAAGTCAATCCTTCCTAACTGTATAACCAGCGGGTTATCATGTCAACCGTATTGAAATCACTGCCAGACGATGCGATGGTCAAGCACATGGCCCAGATTTTTCAGATCATGGGCGATGAGACGAGGCTCAAGATCCTTCGTTCGCTGATGGCTGGCCCGCAGACGGTTAATGCGATTGTGGTGGCCACAGACCAGAGCCAGGCGAATGTTTCGAAGCATTTGGCCATCATGATGAAGGGTGGCCTGCTGGGTCGTCGCAAAGAAGGCACGCGGGTCTGGTATTCGATTGTTGACCCCATGGTGCATACCCTGTGCGATGCCGTGTGCAGGGCGCGTGCCGATGCCGGTGCTGCATCGCAAGGGAATGAGAATTAAGCTTTTGCAACGTATCGGGGCTTGTTGATGATGATTCGCCGGGAACCTGCGCTGGTGCTGCGCGACCAGGGTGCGAGCCAGCTTTTGGCTGATACAGACAGAGAGCTGCTGGCAGAGGGTTTTGTCTTCACCGAAGGGCCGCTGGAGCTGGCCAACGGGTCGCTGATTTTTCAGGATCTCAAGTCTGACCGCACCTGGCAGTGGTCAGAGCAGTCGGGCCTGAAGCTGCTTCGTGAAAATACCAACGCCGGCAATGGGCAGACGTGGGGCCCGGATGGGCGAATCTGGCTGTGTGAGCAGAACGGCCGCCGCGTTTCAAGCATGAAGCCTGATGGCTCTGACGTTCGCATGGAAATTGAAACCTGGCACGGGGCACGGCTGAACAGCCCCAACGATATCATTATGAGGGCCGACGGGCTTATCATCTTCACCGACCCGCCCTATGGCGTTCAGGCTGAGAGCCGGAGCCTGCATTTTCAGGGTGTTTATGCCTTCCGGCCGGGCTGGAAAGAGCCAAAACTGCTGGCCGACGATTTTGAGCGGCCCAACGGGCTGGCCCTTTCGCCCGACGAATCAACGCTTTATGTTTGCGACACGTTTCGGTATCATCTGCGGTCTTTTGAGCTGGGTAAAAATGGTGAAATCACGCCTGGCAGCAGCCGTGTTTTTGCAAAGTTCGATACCGATGGCCCCGGTGGCCCGGATGGCATGAAGGTTGACACCGCCGGGCGGCTTTATATTGCCGTGCTGGGCGGCATCTGGGTTTATGAGCCTGATGGCCGGTTTCTGGGCATCATCGCCACCCCCAAACGCCCTTCGAACCTGGCCTGGTGCGGGCCCGGTGGCTCAAACCTTTGTGTGACGGCAGTTGACCAGGTGTTTCGATTCCAGTTGAAATCGACAGGCGTCAAACCGCCATTATTAAAATAACAAATGAAATAAAATTTTCAGGGCGACTTCGTTCATGAAATCGCCCCGAGTCTTGTTTTTTTTACAGAGCTGCCAGCGTGGTTGGCACGGCATAGGGCTGCCGGCTGGCACGAGAGAGCAGGGCGTCGGCCTCAGGGGCATCAACGAATTTCTCGGCCTTGGCGTTGAAATTCAGAGTTGGGCCAAGGATGTAGCTCAGGCCTTCCAGTGAAACGGCGTTGCCGTCCTTGAGGTGATCTTTCATCCGTACGAAGCTTTCGTTGCCGTCGGCCACGCTGCCGAAGGGCGAACTGTTGGCCGAGAATTCCACCGGCTTGCCCAGCCGATAGCTAATATTGGCCAGGTGGCAGCAGGCGCTGGAATAGTGGCCTTCCAGAATATCGGCGTTGAGCTGGTCAGTCTTGCGCGTGCGAACGGCGTCGATAAAGTTGGCAAAGTGGTTGCTGCCGCCGGGGCCACGCTTGCCTTTGACGTCCTTCGGCAGGGGGATCGCTTTGGTTTCGCCCTTGGGAATCCACTTTGTGCCGCCAATGATCGTGCCACCTTCCAGATGGATGATGTTGCCGACCTTCTCGCCCATGTATTCGTCGGTCTTCAGGCCGCGCACTTCAAATGTCAGAAGAGGGCCGCCGAAGTCCATCACGGTGATCTGCGTGTTGGCCGTCTGGCCCTGATCCTTATAGCCGAACCGGCCGCCCACGCTGACGACCGACTTGGGCAGGGTGGCTCCCGGAATCATCCAGCGGGCCACGTCCATCTGGTGAACGCCCTGGTTGCCGATGTCGCCATTGCCGAAATCCCAGAACCAGTGCCAGTTGTAATGGACCAGGTTGGCATGGTGCGGCTGGGCGGGCGCTGGCCCCAGCCAGATGTCAAAGTTGACTTCCTTCGGGGCATCGGTCACCGGCTTCATGCCAATCGTGCCGCGTGGTTTATAGCAAAGGCCGCGAGAAACCAGCACCTTGCCCAGCTTGCCGCTTTCAATCAGGGCAAGGGTGTCGGCCCAGGCCTGAATGCTGCGGCCCTGCGTGCCGTGCTGCACAACGCGGTTGTATTTGCGGGCGGCTTCCACCGCCATTTTGCCTTCGACCACGTTGTGGCTCATTGGCTTTTCCACATAAACGTCTTTGCCGGCCTGGCAGCCCCAGATTGTCAGAAGCGAGTGCCAGTGGTTCGGCGTGG
>JBJTRR010000198.1:0-2983 GCA_046076185.1 bacterium
CAGCGTCGCCCGTCCGGCAATGGTTCGCCCCAGGCCCGCCGCCCGGCTTCTTCATCTTACGACTCAGGCCCGCCTGACGCACCGATGGAAGACGACATCATTCCGTTCTGACACAAGTCAGTCATACACAGGCCCGAACGCCTCGCAATTTTCGGGCTATTCACCAAACAAGTTCACAGAGATTCGATTCGAGGAGTTTTAAGCAATGGCCACCAGCACTTCCAAATCAAAGTCAGGAGCAGCCAAAGCCCCTGGCAAGCCGCGTCAGCCGGGTGTGGAACGCCGCAGAAACCACCCACTGCGTGCTAAAGACGGCCTGCAGACACTGATCCTTCTGCAAAACGTGCCGCATCTCGGCAAAACCGGCGAAATTGTCAAGGTTCGCCCCGGTTTCGCCCGCAATTATCTGGTTCCTCAGGGCCTGGCCATCTTCGCCACCCCGCACAACCTGCGCATTGTTGAGCAGCACAAGCGACGTGCCCGCGAAATGGAAGCGGCCCGCCGCAGCGAGCTCTCAAGCCTGGCCGCCCAGCTCAACCAGAAGTCGATCACCATCGAAGCCAACGCCAACCCCGAAGGCTATCTCTACGGCTCGGTCAATTCCGACCAGATCGCCACGGTCCTCCGTTCGGCCAACTTCAACATCAGCGAAGAAATGGTACGGATCGACGGCCCCCTCAAGGAACTGGGCCAGTACACCATCAAGCTTGCCCTGGGCATGGACATCGAATCCGAAATCAATCTCTGGGTCGTGCCTGCCCACACCGTGTGATTCCCTGCATTTGCCGGTATGCCGGCCGGTTTGGCCGGCATACCTAATTATTTATTGACTGTAAAACCTGCCCTGTTTGTTATTCTCATCTGCCTGACACACATTAACCGGGAACAAGGATTCGTCGCCCATGTCTGTACCTGAGAGAATGCCCCCTTATAACCTTGAGGCCGAGCAGGGCCTTCTGGCAAGCATCCTCATGGACAACACCGTCATGCACGACGTCGTCACGCTTGTGAAGCCGGAAGATTTCTACCGGGAATCGCATCAGGTCCTTTACAGCATGATGCGGCAGATGTACGACTCAAGCGAGCCGATCGACCTCATCACCCTGGCCGAACTGCTCTCGCTCAAAAATCTGATGGATAAAATCGGCGGCGACGACGCCCTCATGACCATCGCTGAATGCGTGGCCCATGCCGCCAATGCCAAATACTATGCCCAGATTGTCCGCGAAAAATCGATCACCCGAAACCTCATCAGCGCCTCTTCCGAAATCCTCAACAAGTCCTACTCAAACAACTACATCGCCAAAGAACTCATTGAATTCGCTGAAACCAGCATCTTTGAAATCTCGCACGCCCAGTCGGCCGGCCAGACTGTTGAACTTCGCGATGTGATCACCTCAACCATGGATCGCGTCGCCCGGCGATCTGAGAGCCGCCAGCCTGTTACAGGTGTCGGCACTGGCTATCATGATCTCGACGAAATGACAGGCGGCTTTCAGGGCTCGCAACTGGTGATCCTCGCTGCCCGCCCTTCCATGGGCAAAACGGCTTTCGCCCTTAACATTCTTGACCACGTTGCCATCAATCTGGGCATGCCCGTTCTCTTCTTCAGCCTGGAAATGGGCCAGAACGAACTTGGCGAACGTCTTCTGGCCGCCCGCGGCCGCGTGGAAGGCCACAAGCTGCGCACCGGCCACCACCTGGGCACCAAAGAGATGGCCAAAATCGGCGAAGCCTATGAAGTTCTTCGCTCAGCCCCAGTGTTTATCGACGATTCACCCTCTCGTTCCGTTGTGCAAATCGCCGCCACCTCGCGACGAATCCTGGGCAAGGAAAAAAACTGCGGCCTGATCCTCATCGACTACATCCAGCTCATTGAGCAGGAAGACTCGCGTGAAAGCCGCCAGGAACACATCGCCAAAGTCAGCCGCCGCCTGAAAACCCTGGCCCGTGAACTCTCCGTGCCCGTCATTGCCCTGTCGCAGCTCAATCGTGGTGTTGAAACCCGCGAAGACCGCCGGCCGCGCATGGCCGACCTCCGCGAATCGGGCGCCATTGAGCAGGACGCCGACATTGTCCTTCTGCTCCACCGGCCCGACTATTACGACCCTAACGATTCTCCGGGCGTCGCTGAAGTCATCATCGCCAAAAACCGCTCGGGTGCCACCGGCACCGTGAAACTCACCTTCCTGCGGAATATCATGCGATTCGAGTCGCTCTCAAGCACCGATGAACGCTTCGCCGGCAGGTCCGGCGGCGAACAACCTTACTACGGTATCGACAGCGGCGCCGACGCCGCATTCTAAGCCCGCACAGACTACTGACAGACATCAGATACTGGCGAGTCCGGTTCTTTTTTCTGCACATTTCATTCAATCCGCACGACTTGATTCACTGCCACTGTTGATTTTCTACATCAGGCTTAACTTTGAAACACACAAGCCCAACAAAAGAAATCAATTCATGACAGCCCGACAGAACAAATCTTGGCTGCTTTATGTAACTATAGAGATATCATCAATTTACCAATTCTTAACAAACCAACACTTCCAAACAAAACGCTACATTCCCGACAAAAAGAAAATGCAATAAAAGGCGTAATGTTGTAAATTTCCATCCATACATACAGTTTGGGTAAGAAAATCACAAAAAGTTATTGCAGGATCTGTCACGTTATGAGAAAACTTTGTAATCAAACGTTCAAGACCTGATGCCTGATGTAGTCGATCATATATCTGATACGAACGGTTCTCTGAAGAGGAAGTGATGATGAATATTCGGTCCATACGAAGCATGTTAAAGATTTCTCTGGCTGTGGCACTGGCCACAGGTGTGTTGGGCACTCTGGCTACCAGCACGGCAAAAGCGGGATACACCCAGGGTTTTGAATTTGCTACCACAGGTGATTTCACCAATAGCATCATTCAGAATCCCAATCCCAATGTTAACTGGGCCCTCAAAAATAATAGCGACTCGGTTAACT
>JBJTRR010000199.1:0-6132 GCA_046076185.1 bacterium
CTTTGGGCGGCCACCCCTCCGGCGGAGGGGAATTGGCAGAAAGCGTTGGTGTAAAGGGTTTTAACGAGCCGAAAGCGTCAGTGACGGCCAAGGGATGGTTGTATTTGGAAAAGCAGAAAACCGACCGCTTACTGCGTGCGCGGCTCATTAATTCAGAATACCCATCGGCAAGTTTTCTATCATTTGATGATTCACCACAGAGAACAGAATTAATGCATTTGTCGTGGTTTTCTCTGTGGTTTAGTAGATCGCATTTACATATAAGTGATTGATTAAAATGTCACCGCAAGCCGTGACCTACCTCTGAACGAGTTAAATATAGGGAAACGGCACGATTTCTCGTACCCTACGGCTGGAAGGGTTAAATAAAAGGAAATGGCACGATGACGGGATTCTTACAATCATCAAAAGTAATGTCGAGTGATGAAATATTAATCAGGCTTGTTTCCCTGATATTCGACGAATGCCAGATTGGCGGCGATCATGGCCAGGCTGAATTCCCAAAGGCCAAGCGTGGCGGCTATTGTCAGGTGCATGCCGATGGCCATGACCAGCAGGAGCGGCCGCCAGAGCCTTTTCCAGACAAGCACCGGATAGAGAATTTCTGTCCAGAGGGGAATGAACGTGGCCAGGGCCATCAGGGGGCGGCTTTCACCCAGTGATTCGAGTATGGAAATGCCCCGGAATTCCGTATTAGCAGCCAGAAAATACGAAGCTGTGCCTGACCACCAGGGCTCGCCCAACAATTTTGAGAGACCGGCAGCACCATAAATGACACACAAATGAAGCTGAAGCAGGCAAAGGGCGAGGCGGGCCCTGACTGTTGCCTGATTTGCGGAATCGTCTGAGCGGAAGCGTTCCGGCAGGTATTTTTCAACCGTCAGCGACTGCCCACCCGTGCCGGTCATGGCCAGATAAAGCAGAAATGTGCCCATAACGGAATCAAAGCCAAAAAGCATGATCGGCAGCCGCCGCATTGTGGAATAATGCAGCAGCCAGACCAGTGGGCCCGTGACACGGCAGCGAAGTCCGGCTGTCCACACAATGATGACCAGAAAGCCAGCGGCAAAGCACGGTTTGACGGCTGACTGGGGCACCATGTCCCAGAGGCTCCAGCCCCAGGGCAGCGTGCTTTTTCGCAGGGCAATGGCATCAGCGGCCGGCATCCAGCCTTCAGGGCCAAACCAGGCGGAAAAATCGAGGGCGATATTCAGCCAGTTCCAGCACAAAAGCAGGCCGAGCATCAGGCGAATGGGGCCAAGCATAAAGCCCCTTGCCGGTGTAGTTAGCCACGCCCGCCAGTTTTGAAACTCGTGGCGAATGAGGTGGGCAGGATAGCCGGCGATCTGGCCTGGGTTTATTTGCACGGGAAGACCCCCAACGACTCGGTCGGCGTGTTGAATGATTCGTCGTCCAGTTCTTTCAGAGTCAGCACCTGGCCACTGCGTAAGGAGGCCTCGACCCGATCAGGGGCAGGGTGGCGATGCACGAAAAGCTCAACCGACTCGCAGCCCGCAACGGCCTTGCCCAGGTGGCGGGCATAAGCCCTGGCCAGAACTGGCTCGTGCCGGTGGCCGTCGCCGGCATTCAATTGCCGCTCATATTCGCCCCAAAGGGCATTAGCCAAGGCAAGCTGGCGTTGTAATCGGAGCCTGGGCCATGCTTTACGATCAGGAACCCGCACCGATTCATAGCGCAGGCGGCCATCGGCTTCGCGAATCTTCAATTTGGCAGTGATGATGGCCGTGGGGGCAGGGCGGGGGGCATAAAAGCGATAGCCCTGGCCCAGGTCGAGCACCTGATAATAGCCCAGAAATTTGTTGGCAAGTTGTTGGGCCAGATAGCTGGATGGTGGTGCGGCGAAAGCCCCGATCAGAATAACCAGCAAATGCAGCAGAACCGCTACAGCTATCAGATTTGATTTGGCGGAGGTTGCAGGTTCGGCCGCTGCCGGGGCAGCTTGTGTGGATGGCATCAATTGGCCCTGTAATGATTTAAGGCTGGCAATCCGGCTCTTCCCCAGAATGGCATGCGATGATTTACCATGTCTTAGATCGACCAGAGAGGGGTGTCGGCTGAGAGTGAAGATTTCGACTTGATAAGCAGGATCAATCGAATTTTCTGGTCACGCAAATTTGAAAAGATCAAAGTATGAGATAAGATAGTCAAACAGAGACGTCTGTATCGTTTGTCAGAAAGATGCATCAGGAGAGTTTTGCACAAACTACACAGCATACAAAGCCTGAGCAACTCTGATATTTCGATCGTCCATAGATTCGGTGCACCTGATTGGAGATTTTCTTACCATGCAAGCAACTTTGGCTATTCTTCTGACACTCTCGGGCCTGGGCTGCCATCACAAGGCCCCGGCTGTGAGCTATGTCGAATCGTGCTATTCCTCATGCTATAGCGCCCCGGTTGTAGCAAGCGAACAAGTCGCATCATGCTACTCATCTTGTTACAGCTCGTGCTACTCAACGGTGTACAGCAGCTGCTACAGCTCATGCTATAGCTCGTGCTATTCGTCCTGCTATTCTTCCTGCTACAGCTCGTGCTATTCGTCCTGCTATTCTTCCTGCTACACCAGCAGCCACAGCGGTTGCGGGTCGTGCGGCATCTGGGGCAAGGCCAAGGGTGGCGGTCTTTTCCATGGGCTTTTTGCGAAGCACCACAATAAATGTGCGCCGGCTTCGCCAATTGTCGTGTCGGCACCAGCAAGCTATTGCGAGCCCTGTGCGACAACACCTGTGATTATGGCGACAGAGCAGGCTGTGGCCCCGAGCGGCCAGAGCGTGGTTCCGCCGGCACCGGCACCGCAGTCGGCAGCTCCATCAAAGCAGAACTGAGCCATTACGCCGGTTTTGACAAGAATAAGGCCGGGCCCTGATTGGGCCTGGCTTTTTTTGTTACAATTAGAAACAGAAATACAGAGATAGTCATGTTATGCTTTGATCATGGGCGAGTGGCGAATGCCATTGGCCAGGTGTCGGACGATTCAGAAATTTCAGGGAGATTAAACAAAAATGTCTCGTGGAAAAATCCTGGCATTTATGACAGTGGCTGTGCTGGCAGTGGGTGTCACGGCGTGGTCTCAGCCGCCGGAAGACGCGCCCCGTGGCGGTGGCCGCGGTCGGGGCCCGGGCGGGCCGAGTGGCCCTGGTGGGCCAGCCCAGCGAAAGCAGGGCATGCCGCAGTCGAAATTTAAGGTCGGCACGGTCATTCCGCCATTTCTGCGCGAAGAGATGGAACTGACGAAAGACCAGCAGGAAAAAATCAACGACCTGGAAGCCGAAGTGAAATCAAAGCTGGAGAAGATTCTGAAGAAGGACCAGCTTGAGATGTTTAATCGCCTGCCAATGGGCGGCCCGGGTGGCCCAGGCTTTGGCGGGCAAGGTGGACGTAGACCCGGTGGGCCAGGTGGGCCTGGTGGGCCTCCAGGCGGTGGCTTCGATGGCCCGCCGCCAGGTGGTGGCCGCGGCCCTGATGGCGACTTCCCGCCACCTGCCAAAAAGAAGGGTGCCGGCAACCAGCGCAAAGGTGCGCAGCCAAAGCGACCCGGCCCGCCGGAAGAATGATTCGGCAGATGGGAATCAGGTAAACTGATTCAGGCCCGGTGCGCGAGCCCGGGCTTTCGCTTTTTTATTTTGTCAGATTTATATGTTAAACTTATTATGGAAAAGAATCCATTTCAGGGCCTTTGCATTTGACCGGCTGACCTGACAGGCTTTGAACCCATGCGAATTCGAAACACGACCCGTAATCTTGAGCAGTCTTGCGACGACATGCGTCAGTTCTGGCCTGATTGCCGGGTCAGCTATAGTGGCCGGGGGGCGTATTTTTCAAGTGTTAACGGGCTTTTGCTGGCTGAATCGTCGTTCAGCGATAATGCCACAGTGCGTGGCCTGCGCGTGGAGGGGCTTGTCTTTCCTGACTGTCACCTGATTTCCATTCCCATCAGTGGTCATTCCAGCCATGTTGTGAAGGGGCGGCAATTTCAGGTTGGGCGAAGCAAGGCGATTTTGCAGCCGGCGGGTGAATCGATCAGCGCATGGCCGCTCTCTCATGTCAGGACGTTTCAGGTTACAATTCAAACCTCAGCCCTTGAGCGATTTATCAGCAGCTATGTGGGGCCCGAGAAACAATCACTGGCAACCATTCATCCGGAAATCTTGCTGACCGGGCCGCATGGGCAGGTGATCAGCGAGCTGGGCCAGCGGATGACAACCTGGCTGAACAGCGACAGATTTGAAATTGAGTCGGCCGGAAGATTGATGCGTGCCTTTGAGCTGCGATTTATTCAGGCCATTGTGGAAGAACAGGCCCGACACTGGAATTTTCTGGAACAATCGCCCGCAGCTGAACCGTTTTACATTGGTCTGGCTGAAGAAATGATGCGCAACAGTGTGCAGGCCGGTATGGATTTTGCCGAACTGGCCCTGGCCTGTGGCGTGAGCGGCCGATCGCTACAGCTTGGCTTCAGGAAATATCGCGGCTATTCACCCAGCCAGTTTTTCAAAAACCTGCGGCTTGAAGCCGTGCATGAATCGCTGAAGAACGGCGAAAACACGGCACCCATCAGCAAGATTGCCATCGACTTTGGTTTTCATCATGCCGGTCGATTCGCACTGGAATATCAGCGCAAATTCCACGAATTGCCAACACAGACCCGGCAGAAGGCAACCCGCCGGGAAGATTTTTAAGGCAAAGCTTTACGCACCATTGACCAGCCGATCAGGGTGTGGGCAAGCCAGCTTTAACGGCAACAACTTCGCCTTTTTCAGAGATTTCGACAACAGACGGAATGCCCTGAAGCTGCAGTGCAATGGCAAGATCTTCATCCATATCAAACAGGCATTTCGGTAGGCCTTTGACAGAATTCAGCACGCTTTCAGCCTTTGCCGGCGATTCGCCGACATTCACAAGCAGCACGCTGACTGCTTCTTTCGCTGTGGCATTGAGCCTGGCCGCAATTTTTAATGCATCTTCCGGGTTGTTCATCCAGGTGGCCCAGAAGATGAGTGTCATGCGGCGGCCCTGCCAGTTTGCAGGCAATATTTTTGTTCCGTCAGCTCCCTGAAGTTCAATCGCGGGAGCCGCTTTGCCCACAGGGCTTTGCTGGCCTGCCTGGCTGAGTGTTTCCAGGATATTGTTCACCTTCCGGCCATTGGCAGGAAGTTCAAGCCGAAAAGCGGAATCAGCCACCGGGCTGGTTGTATCCCAGGCCAGTTTTGCGACGCGGCTGCTGGTGACCTGGCCTTTTTCGCCGGCGGCAATGACAGTTTTTTCTGACATCTGTCGCAAAAGCGGGGCATCGCCAGGGCCGAACCACATGCTGATTTTCAGGCCACTGAAATTCACGTCGAATTTCTGGCAGGCGATTCCGTCAATTGTCTCAGTGCCCAGGGCCTTGGCTTCTTCGGTGTGGCTGATGACAAATCCGGCCATTTCAGGCATCGTCAGCACATGCAGGCCCGAACCTTCCAGGGTTGATGCAATAATGGCCTCGCCGGCAAGCTCTTCAGCGGCATTTTTGCCTTCATGCAGCGAATAAAGCCGCTGGGGCACAAAATAGGTGGTCAGGCGGTTGCCATCAAGCAATACGCGAAGCTGGGGCCGCTCCTGCGATTCACCAAGCTGGGCCCAGTCGGCGCTAATAAAGACCTTGCCGGTTGGCCGGGAAACACTGATTTTTTGTGTGCTGGTGGAAGCCTGTTTCTGGACGGCTGATTCAAGGCTGGAACTGACCCTGGCCGTGACGCTGAAATTCTGAAGGGCGTCCATGGTTTTTTCGGTATTTCGTAAAATCGACACAAATTCAGGTGCAACGGGTTTGGCTTCCGTCAGCGTTTTTTCGGCCTCGGCCGCTGAAGTCTGGCTGAGGATCAGTGCGGATATGATGTGAATGACCAGCATTGATTGTATTTCCCTGCTTGATATTGAAATGATTGTATTTGACTGTTCAGCGCAGAAGCGGCAGCATTTGCCTGACAGACTGGTCAAAGGCACGAAACTGGTCAATCAGCGGGCCCGAGCGACCGCCCGTTACCTGCTGCACCAGGGCTTCCAGCTGATCGGTTTTCTGTGAAATTTCAAATGCAATTTTACTGATTTCACCACGCGGGGCCGTCTGGC
>JBJTRR010000200.1:0-3261 GCA_046076185.1 bacterium
GCGAAGATAGTCGGCCGTCACAGCCTCAGCCAGCTCTTTCACCGTGGTGTTGTCTTTGATGGCCTGAATGATAAGCTTGTCGTCCACGTCAGTGATATTGACAACCCACTTTACGCCATAGCCCAGAAAGCTGAGGTAACGCTTGATGGTGTCGAAGATTACGGGGCCAACCATGTGGCCAATGTGGCTGTTGGAATAAACCGTGGGGCCGCAGACATACATGCCCACGCGGGGCGGGTCGATAGGCTGAAAGTCTTCTTTGGTCTGGGTTAGCGTGTTATAAACCCGAAGCGGCATGGGGTATATTCCTGTCAGTAGCTACGTAAAGACTTGTCAGATAATGACCTTGGGGGTGATTCCGAATCAGCCCTGTGTTTCTTTTTCAAGCAGAACGATGGCCTCAGCCTGCATCGCTTCAAGCCGGCCGACCGGGCCGACTTTCTCGCCCGTTTTGGCCTTCAGGTTGACCAGATCAACCGTCACGCCAAGAAGTTGCGCAATTCTGGCACGCATGGGGGCCTTGTATGGTAGCAGCTTGGGGGCCTGGGCATGAATGATGATATCGGCATTCACAACCGACCAGCCGAGGGCTTGCACATCACTCACGACTTTTGCCAGCAGAATTGAGCTGTCGAGGTCTTTGCATTCCGGGGCCGTGTCAGGAAAGTGCTCGCCAATATCGCCCAGGCCGGCGGCACCCAGCAGGGCATCGGCCACGGCATGAAGCACAATATCGGCGTCGGAATGGCCCAGCAGGCCAAGGGCGTTTTCAATGCGGATTCCGCCCAGAACAAGCGGTCGGCCTTCCACCAGGCGGTGGGTGTCGTGCCCCAGACCGACACGAAATTGTTTTGCCATGCGTTTTCCCGGAACATCTTGCTGCACCGAAACTTCAGAACAATCGGCCGGAAGTTTGCGGCAGCCAGGGTCAGCCATATGATTGTTACAAATTAAACCAAATTCACCAATTTGACCACTGCAAAGCATAAGGAAGCCGGCCAAAACAAACAAAGACCGGCTTTGGGGCCGGTTTTATTTCGATTCAGTAAAAATCATCCGGTTTGATCTCACCATCATTCATGGCACTTAAAGTCATGCCAGGAAATAAGATCGCCTGAGTGTGAAATAATGAATTAATACCGATCTCTGTGCCACAGGAAGCGAGTTTTGATACCCAGGCAGTTGGACATGGCAACACAGAAAATGCCTGAAATCTGGCTGTTGCTTAGTCGTTTCATGGCAAATCCTGCAAAATACTGTGAAGTTTTGATGAATAATCGCAGTGGCTCCTTTACAATTCCAGTGGGCTACACAGCGTTCCAAGTTCATATTTCCCAGATGAATATGGAAAGTGAAACCTATAGGTCCTGCCATGATGAGGGTGACAGGTGACTTGACGACGGCATGCCTTGATGTTTAACATAATTTGAATTCACGCGAGTCAGGGTCTTTTTTGAGACACCTGAAATGTCGTATGATCCTCATGCCGGGTTGAATTTCGGCGGGTTTGGCTGACGAATCTCAGGAGTTGGATCTCATGCAACCTGATTCCATTTTGCGGTTACATCGCAGAAATTTTTTGACTGTCGGGGCCATTGGTGGCCTGGGGCTGACACTGGGCGACTTCTTTCAGCTTAAGGCCAGGGCCGATCTGAAGAATTACGAGAAAATCCCGGCCACAGCCCAGTCGGTCATCCATATTTTTCTGCCCGGTGGCATGGCTCATCAGGAATCATTCGACCCCAAGCCTTTCGCCCCGGTGGAATATCGCGGCGAAATGAGTTCGATCGACACAAAGATCGAAGGCGAGAAGTTCTGTCAGACATTACCGCAAACCGCACAAATTGCCGACAAACTCACCGTGATTCGCTCAATGACTCACGGTGAAGCCGCCCACGAACGCGGCACGCACAACATGTTTACCGGCTATCGCCCCAGCCCGGCTCTGGTTTACCCCAGCATGGGTTCGATCGTTTCCCACGAATATGGCCCGCGGAATAACCTCCCGCCCTATGTCTGCATTCCCAATATGCCGACAAACTTTGCCGGAACCGGCTATCTTTCCAGCTCGTTTTCGCCGTTTTCGCTGGGTGCCGACCCAGCCTCGGGCAACTTCCGCGTGCAGGATCTCGACCTCCCCTCAGGCGTTGACGAAAAGAAGTTCAACACCCGCCGCACCATTCTGGAAACCGTGAACGACCACTTCGCCAAAAAGGAAAAGGCCGACAACCTGCAGGCGATGGATACGTTCTATGACCGTGCCTACAGCCTGATTTCGTCGAAGGCCGCCCGCGAAGCCTTTGACATTAATGCCGAACCGGCCAAGCTGCGTGATGAATATGGCCGCAACACGGCCGGCCAGCGCATGCTGATGGCCCGACGCCTGGTGCAGGCCGGCGTGCGATTTGTGACACTTTCTTATGGCGGCTGGGACATGCACACGGGCATTGCCGGTGCCATGCGTAGCCAGATGCCTGCCTTTGATCAGGCTTATGCCACGCTGATTCGCGACCTCGACCGTTCGGGGCTGTTGAAATCAACTCTTGTCATGGTTTCGTCGGAATTCGGCCGAACGCCGAAAATCAATCGCGATGCCGGTCGCGACCACTGGCCGAAGGTCTTCTCGGTGGTGCTGGCGGGTGGTGGCGTGAAGCCAGGGCAAATTTTCGGTGCCTCTGACGCTACGGCAACCGAGCCCGAGCGTGATGGCATCGGCCCTGAAGATCTGGCCACAACGGTTTATCATGCCCTTGGCATTGTGGCTGATAAAGAACTGATGGCGCCCGGCAACCGCCCGATTGAAATTGTTGATGGTGGCAAGGTTCGCAAAGAACTCCTGGCCTGATAAGAACTTGACGGAGGCCGGCCTGGTGCCGGCTTCCGGCTGTTCGTTATTGCCGCCCGCCATCGCAGCCCGCCCCGCACATTCTTTAATTTCCCCTGTGAATTGCACCATGACGAAAGAGCAAGCCCAATGCCGAAAGTCATGATCTGCTCAACCGAGTGGAAAGAGATTCTGCGTCAGCGGCGACTTCACGGGCATGATCGCAAGGACGAAGTTTGGAACGGCGAGTATTTTATTACTCCCGACCCCACCAATTCGCACCAGCGATTCACCAGCCGGCTTCAGCGTACGCTGGAAGATGTGGCACCTGCCGGGTCGATTGTTCAGGCTGGCGGTAACATCAGCGATCGCAAGACTGACTGGAAAAAGAACTTTCGATGCCCTGACGTGATGGTTTTTCTGCCGGGCAACTCGGC
>JBJTRR010000201.1:0-1458 GCA_046076185.1 bacterium
GATGTTAAAAACCGACTATTGGGTTTGAAATTGGCGATGGAGACTTGAATTACAATAAAACCTGTGATTTAAATTCAGATAATGCAACAAAATACAATTGTATTTCAGGAATCAGCCGAAAAGGCCTGTCACTGGGCGGCCGAGGGTGAGGCGAAGTGGCCGGCCGAAGCGGTCGTAGTATTCCATGGCCGGGTCAACACCCAGGGCGGCGGCAATGGTGGCATGAATATCCCATGGGCCATAGCGGTCGGAAGTGGGGTAGGCCGAGAATTTGTCGGACGAGCCGAGCACAGCCCCCTGCCTGACACCGGCCCCGGCGGCGATCATGGAATAGACATTGGCCCAGTGCTTGCGGCCGGGTGAGGCGCCGGCAAATTTGGGCTCAAGGGCCACACGCGGGGCCCGACCGAATTCGCCGAGGCAAAGAACCAGCGTGTCTGACAAAAGCCCTTTTTGTTCCAGATCTTCCAGAAGGGCTGAGAATGTGTGGTCGAAGCGTGGCAACAGGTAGCGTTTCATGACGTCGAAAAGGTCGTTGTGCGTGTCCCAGCCCTGGGCTTCCGGGTCGTCGGGCAGAAGATCCTGGCCGCGGCCGGAATGGTTCCAGATGACGGTGATGAGGGGCACGCCGGCTTCAACCAGGCGACGGGCAAGCAGGCAGGCCAGGCCTGACCTGTGCGTGCCATAACGACGAATGACCGATTCCGGCTCGGCCGAGAGGTCAAAGGCTCGCCGACCGGCCGGGTTGTCAAGCAATTCAAAAGCCCTGGCCTGAATGCCCGACATGTCGCGGTAATCTTTCAGTTTTGCGGCTCTGGTCTGAAAGGTGTCGATGGCATCAAGCATTTGTCGGCGGACAAGCAGGCGTTCAGGGCTGAGGCCTTCAGGCAGGTCGAAGCTTGGCCAGGTGGTAGGGCCGGTGGTCAGGTCGCCGACAAGGAAAGGGTCGAATTCCCGGCCAAGTAATCCGCCGTTCTGGCCGGGGGCTGGCAATTGCGGCACCTGAGCCGGGCCGTTGATGGTGATGGCGTTATCAATTGACTTTGCCGGGCCAAGCACCTGCTTTATCGCCGCGCTGAAGGCGGGGTGGTCGTCGGCCGTGGGGGGCGGATTCGACGATTTACGGCTGTGGTAGCGACCGGTCAGGGTGAGATAGGTGGCCGAGCCGTGGTCGGTGTCGTCGTGCGACATGGACCTGATTATGGTGTAGCGGCTGGCCAGTTGCGCCAGGCGGGGGAGATGTTCGCTGACAAAAGTACCGGGAACGGCTGAACGGATGGATTGAAATTCGCCGCGAATTTCGAGAGGTGCGTCGGGCTTGGGGTCGAAGGTTTCAAGCTGGCTGGCCCCGCCATTCAGGAAGACGACGATGACCGACCGGGCCCTGGGCACACCGCTGGCAGCGGCCTTTGACGGTTGTGGCCACGATAATGACACACCTGCCCCGCCGGCAGCGGC
>JBJTRR010000202.1:0-3146 GCA_046076185.1 bacterium
ATTTGACTGGCTGGCTGGATTATTTCATCCAGGGGATGACCAAGAGCTTCGAGAGCGTACGCAACCAGGCAAAAGCCGCCGCAGACCAGGGCCAGCCTGATCAGGCCCAAGCGATTAGACGTCTCGACCCACGGCAGCGGAAAGCCTTGGAATTATTCCGGTCGAGCACCACAATCACGAGCCGGGACCTGGAATCTCTCTTTGGCATCTCGCAGCGCATGGCCCGCGTGCTGCTTGCCGACTGGGTCAAGGACGGCTTTCTGGTGATCGCCAATCCCGCCAAAAAGAGCCGAAAGTACTGGCTTTCATCTGCTTTCGATCAGGCATGAATATGAGAATGACTCAAATAGTATAATTTTGCTCAGATATTCAAACAGCGATGCTCCAAGTGTTAAAGCCAAGTTCAGACGTTGGATAGAACATATGGTCGCTCACACGCGGCAAAGTGCCGGCACCGCCAAATTCAACCGATTGAGCCCCAGTGGAAAACTGAAAGAAGACGATTTGCAAATTGGGAGAGCGTACAGACAATCAATGATATTCATACGAATGAGGATGTACTTTTCGTGGGGAAATCCTGTATTTCAAACAATGCAGCTTCAACGGTGAGCCCGGGCCCAAATGCAACAGCCACCATGAAGCCGGGCCCAGGCCCTGCTTCCATAATGGAATTCATGATGAAAAGCACCGTTGCCGAGGAGATGTTCCCATAGCTGGCCAGTGTTGCAAACGAATGGTCGAGCGCGGTTTTGGGTATTTCCATCGCTTCGGCAAATGCCGACAGAATCCTCGGCCCGCCAGGGTGAACAGCCCACGAGCCGATATCGCCCAGATTCAGCCCGAATTGAGAGAGCCACTGCTCCATCCATGGGCGAATCGATGCCGCTATCAATTGCGGAACAGACGAAGAAAGTGTCATTTCAAAGCCGTGGTCTGCTATTTTCCACGACATGGCATCCAGTGAATCATTGATCAGCGTGGCCCCTGAACCGATCATTCGAAGCCTGCCTGAAGAGTTCAACTCGCGCCTGCTACTGCCCAGAACAACCGAAGCCGAACCGTCAGCAAAAAGGGCGTTAGCCACAATTTTTTCCGCATCCCAGTGGGCATACTGATGAATGCTGCAAAGTTCGGTGGCACACAGCAACACTCTGGTCTTGGGGCTTGAGGCCACAAAGCCATGTGCCACCCGCAGGGCGTTCATGGCACCCTGGCAGCCCATAAAACCGATATGGGTGCGGGCCACACCAGAATTCAGCGACAACCCTTTGATGAGCGCAATGTCGAAACCCGGCGAATAAAAACCGGTGCAAGAGACGCTGACAATATGCGTGATGGCCGACGGTTCAATTTGCGAATTTTCAAGGGCCTTGCGGGCACCGGCCAGTGCAAGGGGGCCTGCGTGTGATTCATAGAGCTTCATTCGCTCGGCAGTTGTACGGTTTTCCTGATAAAACGATTGTCGGGTCTCAAGCGGGCCCTCCGAAGCGTCCAGGACAACGCTATGCCTTTTTTTAACGCCTGAACGACGATAAATTTCATCAAAAATGCGGATTTTGTCTGCGGGCACTTCAATGCAATCGCGTGCAATAACGGCCGAGTCCATCTGACTGATACTGTGCTCAGGAACAGCCGTTCCGATGCCGTAAATTTCCATCAAGCGTTCCATTCTGGTGCCGAAGGTATTTCAATTGTACGATTGATCGCCTGAATCAGGCATTGGGAAGAGCGGGGAATGCGGCTGGCCAGCCCAAACGCCATTGAAGCAACCATCGGCCTTCGCAACAGACGGGCCATGAGTGCAGCCGGCCAATGGCGGTTGGCAACATGCTTCTGATAGAACCTCGACCAGTCCTGCTCGGCTTTACCACTGTTTTCTCGCATTGCATCTTTAAGGATTGGTACAAGTTCAGCGGCTGATTGCAAAGCAATGGCCATGCCTTGCCCTGTGAATGGCTCAACATAACCAGCCGCATCGCCGGCCAGAAAGAGCCTGTAGGCAGCCACTGGCCGGGTTTTGCGGGTCAAGGGCAGCGTGCCAGCCCAGTTTGCGTGCTGAAGACCGCCAGGCACAGCAAAACCCGCCTCATGCAATATTTCAACAGCACCCGCGCCTGGGCCCTGGGTCTCTTTCAATAGTCGGGCGTCGCAGGCTGAGGCAACCCCCAAGCCCTCGCGGGTGGCTGTCAGTCCGACATAGCCCCTGCGCCCAATCGCCATGAAAATCGAGCCTTCCGGGTAATCGCTGAACTCACCCGGCAACAGGCAGCCTGTGCCTATGCGTGAACCTCGGGCAACGCTTGTTTCAAAGGCTCGGGCAGAATCGGACTCGCCGCCGCCAAGCCCTTTCAGGCCTGTGGCAACGATAACAGACTTGCTCCTGACGATTCGATTCTCTCCATGCCCGGCCAGCCTCACTTCACGGTGGTCAGGCTGCAACCGGTCTGGTGTGGCCGTTGTCTCAGGCAGAAATGAAACACCCTGAGCAACAGCGGCCTGCACCAGGGCGTGGTCAAGGTCGGTTCGGGTGATGGCCACGCCGGCAGGCACTGCCATTTCAAGCCGTCTGTGCTTCAGCCCCAGGCAGAACTGGTCGATCGGAAGCCCATATTTCTGGGGTATTTCTTCAAGACCAACCCGATTCAGAAGGTCAACGCCTGCTGCGTTCAGGCAGCCGCCGCAGACTTTGGCTCGAGGAAACGACTGCCGTTCAACCAGCAGTGTCCGCATGCCGGTTTTTGCTGCAAGATAGGCGGCCATGCCGCCGGCAGGCCCGGCGCCGATAACCACCAAATCCCAGATTTTTTCATCCAGCGTGTCCAAACCGGCTTGCAAGCCTGGCCTGATTGAGATCATTGCGGGCACCAGGTCAGTGTGAATCGTTCCGGCCAGTGCCGTTTCAAACGATGGTTCAAAAGCCCGGCCGCGTTAGCAAGTTGGGTCACTTCCTCCGATTGGAAGGCACTTTTGACCGAAGCTGGCCCATCATGATGAACAATTGGTGAACGAGAAAGCAGCCTGCACCCAAGCCAGGCCAGCCAATAACCCGTGTGCGATCGCACAAGATCGTCTATCAAAACCAGACGATTGGCCGCCGCAGCCATGTTTTTCAGCAGTTTCCCGGCCTCGTCTTCGCTCAGGTGGTG
>JBJTRR010000203.1:0-10825 GCA_046076185.1 bacterium
CGACACGGTAGGGATTTGGACGTAAAAGGTCGATCCACTTCATGGCCCAGTGGTCAGCATATTCCGGGCGTTCCAGCAGGGCGTCGACCAGATTTTCCCGCTTTTCCGAGCAGGAGTCGGCCAGAAAGGCACGGGTTTCATCCGGAGTTGGCAACCGGCCAATGATGTCGAGGTAAACCCGCCGCAGGAATGTCGCGTCCTCCGCCTGAACCGAAACGCCAATACCCAGTTTCTGGAGCCGGCCGTAAACCAGTTCGTCAATTTCGTTGTATCGCGGCAGTTTCCTGTAATATTCCTCAGGCAGTGAGCCGGGCAGGGGAATTGTGGTTTCACACTGGCCAAAAATGTTTTCAAACCGTGCAGATATCGCCACTTCGCCCGGCAGAGGGCCTGCCGTGACCAGGCCCGAGGTATCAACCGAGGCAACGACGGAGTCACTGGAAGTGAATGCGGCCAGGTGTGTTACGTCGCGTACGGATTTGTCGCTGTAGGTGGCCAGTACACGCACCTGATGGGCTGATTTCGGCTTCAAAATCAGGTTTTTTGGTTCGACACTGACTGCCACGGGCCTGGCGGATTCGGCCGGGGCGTGCGGCATGCCGGCCCTGATCCAAGAGAGAATGGTCTGGTAGTAAGTGCCGTCCGGGTCGATTCGCTTGCCGCCACCGTGTGGCAGACGAGCGGTGCCTTTCTGGAGCAGCAGACTGGTTTCCGGCACTGCCGGAAAGACCCGGCGGCCGCGGTCTTCCGTCGCTACGGAGTGGTAGTCGAATCCCGGGTCGAACCCGAAAAGAGATAGCTGGAAGCCGTTTTGCCCGCGCTGCTTACCGTGGCAGGGGCCGCTGTTGCAGCCCAGGCGGGTGAGAATTGGCTGGATATCGGTTTCAAATGTCGGTTCGGCTGGTTTTGTAACGCCTGAGACAACAAGGTTATAGGATTGCTGCGAATCGCCTGCCCGGAGAGTCACCCGGGTTTGGCCATCCGCCAGCCCCAGAATGCCGCCTGAGTCGTCGGCCCGGGCTACGGCCGGATTCTCAATCGTGATTTTGGCCTGGCGGGTCAGGTCAACGTCGTAAGTCCGGCGTGAGTCAGGATCAACCACCCTGGTGCCGAGCAGAAGCTGCACGCGGTCGGTCGGGCTTGAAACCCTGATCTCCGGCGACTTGGCTGACGACTGGGCATTTGCCGGCAGAGTGGCCGCCAGAACCAGCCCGATCAGAGTGCTGAGAACCTGACTCTGCATGAAAACCTGGCCTGACGGAAGAAGAGACGGGCATGAAACGGGCGGGCGTGTGGCACAGAAGGCGATTGGTGGCCTGTTTTCAAATCGGCCATTGCCGGGCATGATCTTTGACCATTTACCTACTTCAAAGTTTAACACCTTCCCGCACCATCGGCAAGACCCTTCGATTCGGAAATTCCGGTCAATGGAAATCTGTACCGTATGACCGTTCACATGTTCAGGTATATTTTTATCAGAAATATATTTTGGTTCAAGTAATAATTCACGAAAATCGAAATTTTATGGTGTACAAATATTGACATGATTCAAGTGCACACTAAAATGGATCGCATGTACACTATGTCGTGGGCTGTTGGCCATCTTGATGCGGATTGTTTTTATGTCTCGGCGGAGCGGGTGCGCGATCCGTTTCTGAGGGGCAAGCCGGTGGGTGTGCTGGGCAATCAGGGGGCGTGTGTGATTGCCAAGAGTTATGAGATGAAGGCGGCTGGGGTGAAGACGGGCGAACCGATTTGGGATGCGGTGCAGAAATGTCCGGACGGCATTTACATCAAGCGTGATTTTCGCTGGTACGAGGCTTTGTCGCGGGCGATGCTTGAGGTGATGAACCGGCTTTCGCCGCAGGTGGAGTATTACTCGATTGACGAGTTCTTCTTTCTGGCCAGGCCGCGGCCCGGGCAGAGTTTTCAGGATCTGGCGGTTGAGATGCGGGAGACGATTCTGCGTGAGCTTGAGTTGCCGGTGACGGTGGGCATAGCCCGGTCGCGCACGCTGGCCAAGCTGATTTCCGACTCGGCCAAGCCGTTTGGTGCCCGTGCGGTGCTGCAGAAGGAGCATGAGGAGCACTTGCTGGCCGGCCTGCCGGTTACAGAGATTTCGGGGGTGGCCCGGCGGCGGGGGCGGCGGCTTCTGCCATGGGGGATTGCGAGTTGTCTGGATCTGGCCCGGGCTGACCGTGCCCTGGTGCGCAAGCTGCTGACGGCCACGGGCGAGACGCTCTGGTGGGAGCTCAATGGCCAGCCCGCCACGCCCATTAATGCACGAAGGCCGAGGCACAAGGCTCTTTCCCGCGGTGGCAGTCTGGGTGAATCGACGGATTGCCCGCAGAGGCTGCATGCGTGGCTGGTGCGAAACCTGGAGCGGCTGATTGAGGAGCTTCACTACCACCGCCTGATGCCTGGCCGGCTGGTGTTGTGGGTTGGTTATCGTGACGGTGCCGCCGGCGAGGCCCAGACGCGGCTGGCCGTGCCCACCGACCGCTTTGACCTGCTGCTTGAAGCCTTGCGGCCCTGCCTGCGTCAGGCCTGGCGGCCCGGCCAGCTGGCCAGCCGCATGCACCTGATTGCTGACGAACTGGCCGACCGCGACACGGCCCAGGCCAGCCTTTTTACACCGCCCGACTCTCGACAGGAATCTCTTGCCATGGTCAAGAAAAAGATCAATGAACGCATTGGCCGGTTTGCCCTGCGCAGTGCCGCGACGCTTCCGCTCAGGGAGATTTATCACGATAACGCCAATGGTTATGACATTTGTGATGTGAGAGGCAAGACCTGCTTCTGATACCTGTAGAATACCCTGTCTGGCCCGTTCACTTTTGTTCGCTTTGGAGAGAGTAAGGGGGGAGTGGGGGTTATGTGTTCGGGTGTGGCGCTGGCCCTGAGTGAATTTCCGCTGGTGATGCACTGTGAGCCTGAGATTTCGCGGCGGATTCACCGTCGCGGGGGCGAGGCGGAGGTGCGTTTTCTATATGACGATTACGACCCGATTCTGCCGGTCTGGAAGGGGGGCCGGCTGGGTCTGGTGCGGTGGGGCAATGGGCGGGGGCATTCGCGGTGCCTGCCGCGCACGGGCTGGACATGGAAGGAGACGGTAGAGCAGGGCGGCTGGGGTGGTGCCACGCCGACGATGGTGCGCATTGCGGGCTCGCTGGGCCTGGAAAAAGGTATCTGGTATCGGGTTCGCCAGGGTATGCACGGCATTCTTGTGGCTGACGAGCAGGGGCGAGACGTGGTTTATATGATCTGCGAACCGGCCACGCATTATTATCAGGTTATGACCCGCAGTAATCGCATGCCGGCCCTGATTGAAGAGCAGATCTGAAATCTGGGCTTGCGAATATGCAGGGCAGAGGAAATACGGGTTATTGAAAAAGACTATGACGTAGGGTTAAGTTGACGATTTTCAGGGTTTTTTCGTATCAGTAATCCCGAATGCTTAAAATGGCTTTTTGGCCTGTATGGGGAAAATATAAAGTTTTGTTAGTGCAAAAAGGCCAGAAAAAAACTGACAGAATGACGGGATTTTCTGTGCGTGATCAACGGGAGAGAGCCTGAAAACCGGCTCCGGAAGGTGCTGGACAGACCGGTTGCCGCGGGCTTAGATTGGGCAACATCAGTTCGGGTCGTGGCGAATTGAGTCCTTCAGAACGCTGCGACAAAAAACTCTGCCGCATGGTCGCGGAATCAATCAGAAAACGGTGATGAGATAAGAAAGGCCCTGACGGGTGACTTGATGGGCTTGGCTGATTCGCATCAATGGAAGGATTTCCCGGAGGATACGCACTGATGGCAGGCAAGCGGTTTTCGATGGTCGTCGGTCTGGCCCTGTGCGGGGTGCCGTGTGCAGCCCGGCCACAGGCTCAG
The DNA here is from genome assembly GCA_046076185.1 of bacterium. Taxonomy (GTDB): domain Bacteria; phylum Planctomycetota; class Planctomycetia; order Isosphaerales; family Isosphaeraceae; genus QWQI01. The sequence goes on from JBJTRR010000203.1 coordinate 3,886, forward strand.
CAAGAACCGGCGGTCATCCGAAGCCAGTCGGCCCTGAGGCCCGTGCTGCTGCTGGAAGGATCTGTCCAGAAGGAGTTGGGGCTTTCACTTGATCAGATTGATCAGGCTGAGAAGCTTGTCCGCAGTTTTCAGAAGGAAGTCGAGCGGCGTCTGGGCGAATCCGGGTTCAAGCCGGAATCGCTGCAGGGATTGCCGCCCGGAGAGAGGTTTGAACGCCTGCGAGAGGCCACAGGACGTGCCTCAAAAATCGCCGGCAGTGTCGAGCAGGAATACATCACGAAGATGGACATGATTCTGGAACCTGTTCAGGCAAGGCGGCTTGAAGAGATTCAGATTCAGTCGATGGGCACGGCGGCCCTTCAACTCGACTCCGTTGCCGGCCGGCTGGAACTCAGGCCGGAGCAGCGGGCAGCGGTTCGCGAAGCTGAACAAAAATTCGCGATAACCATGTCTGAAGCCATTGCCAGCACCAAGTCAGGTGACAGCACCAAGTATGCCGTTTTATCGCGTCAGGCCAGAGCCAGCCGCGATACTGGGATGCTACGCACACTGACTCCTGAACAGAAGTCGAAATTCGAAGAAATCAAGGGAAAGCCATTTGATCTGACCTCACTTCGCCAGTTTGTTGAGTGGAAAAAGCCAAACCCAGGCTGAAGTGATTCACCGAAAAAGGGCGACGGCAAGGGATTGCCCTCGTTTCACAGGGATGTGACTCGCCCGCCTTATTTGATGCGTAACCAAACCGCCACGGATGGTGGTGATTTTTCAGTTCCGGCGGTTCCCCGAAACGGATTTTCGGGCAACTGCCGGAACTGTTTTTTGTTCTCTGCGTTATTACAGTTGTAAACTATAGATTTGTAAGCATAGACGATTGCTAAAAATCAGGAAAAAACCGGCCCCAGCATGCCGGGACCGGTCTCATAAGGTTGTCAAACAGGGTTGGTTGTGTCAGCCCATCAGGGCATCGACAGGCTTGCCATCACGCACAATCAGCATTGGGCGGCCATTGTTGGTGGTCAGTTCTTTGGCCGGGTTGATACCAAGCTGGTTGAAGATCGTAGCGGCCAGGTCGTCGGGCGAGATCGGGTCGGTTGCCGGTGCCATGCCGTCCACCTGGGTCGTACCGTGGGCATAGCCGCGTTTGAAGGCGCCGCCGGCCACCACCACCGACATCGATCGGGCCCAGTGGTCGCGCCCGGCTGTCTGGTTGATCTTCGGTGTCCGGCCGAATTCGCCGGCACAGTAAACAATCGTTTCGTCGAGAAGGCCCTGCTGGTCGAGGTCGCGAATCAGGGTGGAAAGCACCTGATCAAGTTGCGGCAGAAGACGGCTGCCCAGGCTCTGGAAATTATTCCGGTGCGTGTCCCAGCCACCAATAGAGACGGTTACAAACCTTACACCAGCCTGAATCAGCCGGCGGGCCGCCAGGGCCGACTGCCCAAAGGGTGTCGTGCCATAGGCTTCACGCACGGCTTTGGATTCTTCTTCAAGCTGGAAAGCCTTCTGCGTTTTGTCGTTACGCAAAATATCAAGGGCCTGTGAGTGGAACTTGTCAAGGCCTTGGGCCAGGTCCACGCCCTTGTCAACTGACTTGAACTGCTGGTCGAAAATATCACGCAGCTTGTCGCGGCGGTCAAGTTCGGTCACTGTCAGCTCTTTGGGCAGGCTCACGCCACGCACCCGAAGCCTGCCGCCGCCCGTCTCGACCGGGAAGGGATTGTAGGCTGGCCCCAGATAACCGGCACCGCCTGATCGGCCCGCCCGCAGGTCGGCAAAGCTCACGTAAGGCGGCACGCCCACCGGCGTATCAAGCATCATCGCGGCCACCGAACCCATCGCCGGATAAACCAGAGCAGGGTTAGGGCGGTTGCCTGTGGTCATATACTGGGTGCCCAGCTCGTGGGCGGCAATCGTGTGATGAATTGAACGGATTACCGTTGATTTGTCGGCAACAGCCGCCATTTTCGGCAGATGTTCGCTGAATTGCAGGCCGCTGACTTTGGTGTTGATCGGCTTGAAATTGCCGCGAATCGTGTCAGGTGCATCGGGCCGCGGATCCCACATGTCAATCGTCGCCGGGCCGCCCGCCAGCCAGACCATAATCACGCTTTTGGCTTTTTTCTTGCCAATTTCAGGCTTACCCAGGCTACCGGCAGCGGTTGTGCCACCATCTTTAACGGCTTCAGCTGCATAGGCTTCCGCACGTAGAAGGTCGGCCAGCGACAACCCCAGAAGACCGGCAGAACCGACCTTCAGAAAGTCGCGACGATGATATTGTTCGCAGTCCGTAATCCGTTTGATTCGATCGCTCATCGGCCTTGGTCCTCTCTGCTCTAACCTGATTAAAGGCAATGGGTTACTTGGTATATTATCAATGGTTCAGAAGGAATTCGCGGGTGTTCACCAGAGCCCAGACAACGTCTGAAACGGCTTCTACCCTGTCTTTTCCGGTTTTGCCGACAATTCGCTCGCGGGCGGCCGCATATTCCTTTTCAGTAGGCTTGCGTGCCAGGGTTTTCAGAAATGCCATTTGAATCAAATCTTCGTCGGGCCATTCGTAATCCATGGCCCAGTCAGCCCATGGGCCAAGTTCAATGCCACGAACGACATAGTCATCGCCAGCCAGAAACAGCGACTGAGGCAGAGCCGGGTCAGCGGCCCGTTCGCACTCGCAAGAGACGCTGCGTGGTGGTCGGCCGAAAATGCGAAGCTGGAAGGCCAGATCGCGCTGGTTCACATTATTGCCGGGTATTTCAATCGCCCGGGCATTGGGCGGGATGTCGGTCATGGTTTTCGGGTCAGGCCGGAACATCAGGGCATCAGCCAGCACATCGGCAGCGACCTCGGCCATGAGCGGGTGCGGCACATATCGGGCGAAATGCAGGGTGTCGCTTTCGTTGTTCACGCTCGGCCTACTTGATCTCTGATAGGCTTCGGTCATCAGCACGAATTTTTCAAACGCCCGGATATCGAATTTCAGCTCCACGAATTTATCAGCTAAAGCCTTTAATAGTTCTGGGTTGGTTGGTGGATTGCCCACTGCGAAATTGTCAACCGGGTTGACCACACCAAGGCCAAGATAATGGGCCCAGACGCGATTCACGAAATTGGCGGCAAAATAGGGGTTGCCGGGTTCTTTCATCCAGCCCACCAGCTCGTCGCGGAAGTCGTCGGCCTGCATCTGACGCGAAGCAGACAGAAATTCCGGGCCGCCCGGCGGTTTCACGGGCAAGGGGTCGTTCGTGTCAGGGTGCCTGAGATAATTCGTCCGCCCCTTCTCAACATAGACTTCGCGATGAGGCTGAATCTGCCGGCGACGCTGCTCGTCGTCCACCCCTTCGCGGCGTTTGTCGGCCTCAGCCTTCAGCACCTGCCTGGAATCAGGCGAATTGGCGTCGAAGCGGATCGGCACAACAATGTTTTCAAACGACCGGTAATCGGCCTGGGTCCAGCGGTCAAACGGGTGCTTGTGGCATTGGGCACATTGAATCTGAAGGCCCAGGAACGATGAAGCCACCAGCTCAATCATCTGCTCTTTCGTGAAATTCTGCCGACGCCAGAAGAGGTCGTTGGTGTCACGTTCAGGATAGTTTGAATCGAAGGTGCTGGCAACCGAGGCGTTCAGGTCAAGCCAGCCTTTCAGCCAGTCTTCCGGTTTTTTCTCTTCCCGCGAGGTGGCCGTGAGGATGCCGCTGACAATTTTGTCATAAGGCTCGTTGCGGGCAATTCTTACCTTGAGCCAGTCCCACCACATTTTGGACCATTTCGGCTGCAGGCCGCGGCCAAAATCCTGGCGATTTTCCATCGCATTCAGGCTGTTCAGCGTCCAGTCAGAAAATTTGGTTGCCCACACGGCAGAATGCATGGGGTTGGCCAGCAGGGCGTCAATTTTCTTCTCTCGTTTGTCTGCATTGCCGTCGGCCAGAAAAGTCTCGATTTCATCCGGTGTTGGCAGGCGGCCGATGGTGTCAAGTGTGACCCGACGCAGAAATTCAATATCTTCTGACTTGCCGGAAGCCACCAGATTCAGTCTGTCAAGCCGCTCCTGAATGATCCGGTCCACCGGGTGTTCTGACCTGGCGGCGAGGTTTGACGAATCATGCTTAACTTCTGGCCACGGCTGATAATAGCGGCCGCTGGTTACCTGGCCAAGATAATTCGCTACAACGGAAGTATCACCAGGCTGGCGGGCTGAGAGGGTTTTGCCGTCGGCTATGGCCAGAACGCTGTCGTCCTGAATCTTGAATTCGGTCAGGTAAGTTACATCAGCCGATGACCCATCGGCATAAGTGGCTTCCACTTTAAGATCGATCTTCTCGCCAGGCATTAGTTTAGCGGCATTTGGCGAGAGTTTGAGGCTGGCAATGGAACCTGTGCCTGGTGTCCAGTTGGCACCCTGCCTGATCCAGCCCAGAAGCATTTGATATTCTTTTGAACCTGGCTTCACCCGCTGGCCACCGCCATGAGGCACCACACCGGTTGCCTTCAGCATCACGAGGCTCTCTTCCGGCCGGGTGAGGTTTACGCGACGCCCGAACGAGTCACGCACCAATGACTTAAAGTCTTTTTCAGGGGCATAGGAAAAGAGACTGAGAAAAAGCCCGCCCTTACCCTGAAACGACCCATGGCAGGCCCCGGCATTGCAACCCAGCTTGCCCAGAAGGCCGACAATCTGACGCTCAAAATCCACTTTATCGTCGGTCCCGGCTTTCACCGAACCTGTCGTAAAAATGGCAAGCGTAACAAGATAAATCAATCCGGTCGCGATTGTTCCGAAGCGGCTTCGCATCTTCCAATCCTTCGTCCAGCAGAGAGGTAAAACCAGCGTGAGATTGACTGAGGCAGGGTGGGGGTGCTACCGAACCAGTCGGGCACACTGTAATAGTGTATATCGTCTGAAAACATTTAACACCATGAAAAAAGAAAAGTATCGAAAAAAATAAAATTGTTTAATACCACGGGCCCTGTCGACCTCTGAAATATCGCCGGGCCAGTGATGTAAGTCATTTACCTGAAGAGCTTAACATCATTGCTGGTCGATGGTGTCGGAATCGGTTTGCCAGCCGGGAAAGATGACAGGCGAGCGGGGACGGACCATGCGGTTCTGGCCTGAGAGACCGGGGACGCTGTCGCTCCAGGGGAAGTTGGGGTAAGCTGCGGCATCGCCAACACTTACAGGCCTGAGAGTGCCATAGCCGGTGGGCTGAAGAACGCGGACATCGCGCATCTGGGCCCGACTGGCGGCCAAAGGGCCATACAATGTGAGCGACGTGCGTTCATCCTGACCCAGTGGTGTGTAACCCCCGCCCATCACTCCATTTCCACGCACCCATGCTGTGTTGTTCGGCACAAAACTGCCAAGCATGGGTGAAGCTGCCACTGCATTGCGATCGACCATAACCTTCTGTGGCGCAGCATATTGTGTTTGAACCACCTGCGGCGACGAGACGAAAACGCGGCGAATCTTGTCGCCGGCGCGGGCATCGGTCATGCCTGTTGATGTGGTCAGTAAGGCCAGTAAAATCGCCGTGTTTCTCATCGTAATCTCTGGGTGCAGTGCAAGTTGCGTTCGTGTGACCAGAAAGCCTGAAAAGATTGCCCAAGCTTCCTGACCGTTAATTTCTAGGTTATTGTAAAATTTACAACATCTTTTCGCTTCAGGCAGAAGATTCGCGAATTATTCGTTGTCCGGGATATTAAAAATGTTTGCAATTTGCAAGTGTTGGTATAGTAATGGCTTGTGATGAATCAAACTGGTGGGTGTGTGGTGTAAAAAGGGGGCTGACCCCTTTTTTGCCCCCTCTTTTCAATCGCCACCGGGTGCTGGTTATGGAAAAAGTGCGCAGAGTATCTCTGTACAACGACTTGCGAGCTGTTGAAATTTTGGTTTTGGGGTTAGCCGCCGATACTTAAATTGACCATTGCGTAGTCTGTTGGGGCCTCAATCGACTCGCGAATGGCGTTGGGAACCGGGATCACGTCGCTTTTTTGTTCAACAGTGGCCGGGGTTGAAGGCTTGTTTCGTGATCGTGGTGTAAAGTTATATCTGGGCTTGGTATATGATGGATCGAGCGGAGGTCTGGCGGGGGCGGAAGGGGCTGTGTCTGGCTTCTTTTGAGGCGGCGGTGCTACCGGTTTTCTCATGCTTCTGATAATTTCCATGCCTTCTCTATCTTCCAGCTCCGAGCGAATTTCCACTCCGAGGCTGGTGAGTTCGTCGGTCCGGCTCTTTGCGATCTGAAGCTCGAGGCGTGTGATGCGGTTGAGGGCTCTTGTGCGGTATCGCTGCAACAGCCCAATTTCTTTGATAAGCAGTGGGTCGCGCATGCCCTGGCCGGCATGAGCCGTGGCAAAATTGGCGATCGAATGATCGAGGCAGGCTTCGAGTCGGTCTTTCAGGGCCTTCAGCTCACTGAGTTTATCATCAATCATGGCAATGAGTTGCGCTTGGGCATCAGGTTCCTGGCCAAAGCGTTTGCGATATTCACCCAAGCGGCGGGCGGCGTAGTCGGCAAGCTCAGGGTCGATTTCTCTAACCCAAGCATTGGCTATAAGTTCAGCGTCTTCAGGGTGGGTGCCGCCTGAGAGGCAGAGGGCGACGGCAACGAGGGCCTGGTGGCTGATTTTGTCCAGCTGCCAGTGAGAGCCGAGGGCGGCCACCATTTGCCTGAGGATCTCGGTGGAAAAGGGGAGGTTCAGATCGACAAGGTGGCGGATTTCTGTCCAGGTGGCGATGAGTGCCTCGTTGCCGTAAAGGTTGTGCTTCAAGAGGGATATACCACGGGCAGGGTTGTGGGCGAGGACGTTCAGGAAGTCGGCCTGTTCGGTTTCGAGGAATTTGTCGTAATGCTTGCCGGCCTCGGCGATTTCGATCTGGTGGCGTTCGTCGAGAAGTCGATCGGCCTCAAAGACTTGCCAGCGGCAGAGGGCCATTTCTTCG
>JBJTRR010000204.1:0-3563 GCA_046076185.1 bacterium
AGGCATCATAATGCGGGAAATCAGAGAGCCCGGCATAATATCGCCAGACACGCTCCTCAGAATGTGTGACACTTGTAGCTAATCGACTGGGGCGATAAGGCAGAAATGCTTCAAACACTACCTGCGGCGGCACTGGCCGACCACCACCATACTGCGGCTCGCCCAGAAATTCAACAGCGTGAATCTTAGACAACCACACGTCGGTATCCCACTTTTCCAGCGGCATCATCCGGTTGAACATTTTCATCGGAAATCGTGCGGAAAGTTCGGGGTTATCCGTGTATCCATTAACCTGCTGAATCTGACCACAGTTCACATGAAGTCTGGAAAGCAGCTTCAAATATGCTTCTTCCCGCAGATGATCGCCCGTCCACCCGCCGCTGATGTCGAAATGCTCGCTTTTGATTCTTACATGTTCCCACAAAGAATCCTGATCTGTCTTGATTTCAATTGCAGTATATGTCAGAGGCAACGTGTCAGCAAATGCAACCCGAATAAAGCCACGATCATGAGGTGGAATTTTCTCAGATAACTGTTTTTCTTTACTCTTGTAAAGCGTCTGCCATGATTTGCCATTCTCTGGAAGCCACAACACCAGTGAATTCAAATTCAATTCACGAGAAGACTGGTTAATAATATGAATGAACAGCTCTGTAGGTTCAGCACGACTAACATCGGATTGAAATGTAATCGCCGAAATCCATTGATCGGGCTTTTTAAGCTCGACACGTGCTTTGGCAAGGCCTTCGCCTTGCAATTCAAACGATTGCCCCGCACCCCAATGTGCTGATCGGCCATTGAATGTCCAGACAGAAATAGTATCTTCCCTACCCTTAACGGCTGTACCAAGATCATGCCAGGCCCACTCATTGGCCTTTAGCAGTTCCGCAGGATTTCTGCCGCCGAATGTGCCAGGCATCGCCGCCCCTTTGACAAAGATCTGCACCTTGGCGGCAAGATCAGCCTCACGGGGCCTTCGATATTTCATCGATTCGGCAATCACGTGGGGAGTGACTGTCACGCCAGCAATTTCAGCAGAGTTTATGCTGACAGTGTGGCATACCATGAAAATGAATATGACCGAGAAATGAAAAGTGAAGCCGTAATAGTTCATGAATTTTCTCATTTTCTCGCCAAGATTCTTCAAGATGACCCCAGCTGGCAACAATTTCATCAGTCGCTGCCAGCAGTGGCCATTTTATTTGTCGTTTTACAACTTTTCCAGTGAAAAACAGCTCTGCTTAATTCTATTTCTCCTGGCGTGTGACAATGGGCACATAACCAATTTCCATGCCTTTTGGCGGTGTAACCAGAACGGCCGGATCTAGATCGGCCAGCTTGCCCCTGGCTGGTGGAGGCAGATATTCGCGATCGATTGTCCAGTTGCGGTGCAGCATTTCCACGCGTTTCTGGAGATTTTCGCGTTCGACGGCCGTCAGGTCAGCATTTAAAAGAGCAGGCTGATCAGCAAATCGATACCAGTAATAGGTCACTACGCTGCCATCGCCAAGTGTCGATTGGAATGGTCCAGCAGCTGGGCCAGGCTTTCTCCAAGTGCTTTCAGGCTCGTCAGGTGTGATGTATGGGCCGTTTTCACGGGCCGGGATTCGTGGAAATTCGACTTTTGCCAGACCTGTTTCTGCGGGCACTTCCGCCGGTTTTACAACCACCCACTGCTCTTTGCCATCCTTGCGTTTTTCCTGCCGATAGTATTGGGGCAGCGTGAAAAGCGGGCCAAGGGGCGATTCTTGTCGTGTCACCATGCTGTCGTTCCATCGATAGCCGTAAGTTTCGTCGTCAAGTGCAACTGGCGTGGCAAATGAATTCCATGCCAGTGGGGCTTTCTGCTCGCGGGGCGTGCTGGGCGGGTAAATTTGCCAGGTGGCACCGCCCTTGCTTTCAAACTTGTGAATGCTGGCGGTTTTGGGGTCGATTTTCCCTGATGCCGCCGCGCCGCCGGCAAACCACGATTCTAGCTGATTCCAAAGGGAATCGCGGTTATAAGCCGTAATCCGGTGCACCAGCGGTGCTTCACCCGAAGCCTGGGCCGGAAAGTTGGTTGGGGCTACGCGGGCGTAAGCAACACCTTTGGAGTCGTTTGAAATATAGGCGGGAACGTGCTGCGTTTCCATTTGAACGGCCTTGTTCGGCTCGGCCGGACGGTTGTCAAGAAAGAGGCCCTGAACTTCTGGATTGTCTAGTGTCGGTTTTGTCCAGAAATAGGGCACAAAAAAAGTGACTGGACCCTTGAAATTGCCGCTGTTCAGAAAGAGAGTCCAGCACTGGTTTCCGGTCGGAATGGCCTTGCCGGCGGTGGTTTGTTTAGGCGATGTCAGAGGCAGGGCCAGATAACCATAGCCGAAGAGGTCGCCCTGGGTGCCCTGCTTCAGGTTCAGGCCATCGGGCGGCCAGAGCACCCTTGGGCTAAGCTGGGCTATGGCATAGTGGCCGGCAGGTTTCTGCCAGTTGCGGCCCTTGCCGGCGCCGGGGCCATTGGCCCATTCGACAAAGTTCAGAGCCACGCCACCCATGATAAACTTGGGCGTTTCAGTGGCAAATCGGGTGTCTCGCCACCAGCCCAGGCCGCCTTCAATGTCAGAATAAATGCCTTTTCGTGATTTGTTCTCATTCTGGGCGAACATCCATGTGCCGAAGAGTCCGCTCTGGAATTCCTGGCCGGGATAGTTTTTCAGTAGCGGCCAGGCGGCGACATACATCGAAAAACCGGCGTTATAATCACTGGCGACCTTGCCATGCGGCACCAGCAGATAACCCGCCATTTCGGCCTTCTGCGGCCGTGCGTCTTCGGCATGAATAGCCAATGGCACTGCAAGACCAGTTAATGCAACAAAAAGAAGCCTGAAATACAGTATCTGGCGGGTGAACATCAATCAGTCTCCGTGAAAGATGAAGAGATTCTTGAGAGGAATTCCAATGAATGAAGTCATGATAACAGAACTACCTGGTAACTAATCGACAAATCTTACTCAACAAAAAAAGGAAGCATTTGCTTCCCTTAAAGCTCCTCGACTTGGACTCGAACCAAGAACCCTGCGATTAACAGTCGCATGCTCTACCGATTGAGCTATCGAGGAATCGGTAGAAGAATATTAGCACACCCGTGGCTCAAAATCAAGTGGTTGCCCAAATGAACACCACAGGTTGCCGTTAGTCCTTACGCTCAAGTAGTTTAGCGGCCGCTTCAATTTCTTCGTCGGTCTGCTCGTGCCCTTCAATCGCCTTTTCAAGCAGGCCCACAATCAAAGCGTTCAGCGATGCCTTGTCTTCCTTCGCCCACGAAGCCAGGCTCTCGTGAATTTTGGGCGGCATACGTATCTGGAAATGAACGACAGTTTCTGGCATCTTCTTGCTCCCACAGGATTTCCGGAGAAAGCAACCCGGTCGCTCACCCCTGATCACGCATGTTTTTTTGATTCCATGCAATCATTCACTATTTTGAGGAATGAGTCAGATTTGTCAACATTCTGCCACCCAAAATCCTGTGCAACCCCTCTGGGTCGAACCAATGAATACCATCAGAACCCGACAGATCGGTAGTTTTT
>JBJTRR010000205.1:0-1660 GCA_046076185.1 bacterium
TGATACACCCGATGATACCGTTTCATCGAGTTCCAGTCCGCCACCGAAACTTAACTTTCAACTATGAGCGGGACATTATCTGATTTCATTTTCAAACGGAGTAACCCTGCGAAAAAAAGGAAAATAAAATTGTAATTGAAAGGTTAATCCTGAAATGGCTCGATAGCCATGGCCATTTCCCGGGCGGAATGCCAGCGATCTCTGGCATTTTTTTCGAGCCCTTTGGCAAGGATTTTCTCAAAAGCTTCCGGAATATCTGGCCTGCGCATGCGAATAGGCACTGGCGGATGATCAAGTATGACGGCATATGACCGAATACTGTTCGGATCAAAGTCGTGAAATGGGTATTGACCGGTGAGCAGAAAATAAAGAGTGGCTGCTGCGCTGTAAATATCAGCAGGTTCTTTGACTTTCGTAAAATTTTTGATGTGGTCGGGTGAGAGGAATCCGATCGAGCCACCAATGTCGCCCTGCATCGTCAGCCCGCTCAGGCCGCCGTTATCGCGGAAGTTTTTGGCCAGGCCGAAGTCAGAAAGTTTTAATACGGGTCTGGCCTGGGCCCCGGAAAGCAGTAGGTTAGAAGGTTTGATGTCGCGATGCACAAAACCCTTGGTGTGTGCATGAGAAAGCGCATTGAGCAATTGCACGCCGATGTGCGATGCTTCGCTCACCGTCAAGGGGCGTTTGAGATTGGATATCATCTCGTATCCGTTCTGGCCAGCCACATATTCCATAATGATCTGAAACGTATGGCTGGTTTCAAACACATCATAAAATTCGACAATATTCGGATGCCGAAGCTGTTTCATCACCGTCATTTCTCGCTTGAAATAATCGCGGACGCGTGATGTACTGGCCGATGTCGGGATCATCATTTTAATGGCAACCAGACGCATGCTGCTCAGGTCTTTAGCCAGATAAACATCGCCCATGCCGCCGCCGCCCAGGCGACGTTCGATCAAATAGCCCGAGGGCGGTTCGGGGAATTTTTTCATCCGGCGTTCACAGCTTTTACAGATAAACTGCAAGTCTTCAAAATCATCTTCAGCCACAATCACCGTTCGATCGCGATGCGAAGTGGCACCACAGCCGACACAGCGAATCAATTCCAAATCCAGAAAAGTGCCGGGATCAATCTTGAGCTGAAACTGTGATGTGCCCGCCGATATGACATCGCCCGACATCACCTGCACCTCGCCCACCCGCTGACCATTGACCTTGGTGCCATTTCTTGAGCCCATATCCTTGAGCATGCAGACAGGCGGGTTTATTTCAAGAATGAAATGATATCGCGAAATATAACCGTCATCCTCAACCCGACAATCGGCCTTCGAACTCCGGCCAAAAATAAAAGTCTCATGCCGGTCGAACGAAAAAGTCTGACCTGCCTTGGGTCCAGAGATCACCGACAGCGATATTTTCATGCTCTCGTGGTCGTCACCGAAATGGAACGGAGGATATTGTGTACAGGAAAAAATAAGCCAGTGCTTATTTCTACTTATAATATAGCGATCAGTTTTAAAGTCAGAAAGAGTCTTTTGGTCCGCCAGATCTTAAACTTACAACTTACCCGAGTGGAGCGAAAGGGGATCGAACCCTCAACCTCAGCATTGCGAACGCTGCGCTCTCCCAATTGAGCTACCGCCCCGGCATCGTCATA
>JBJTRR010000206.1:0-8198 GCA_046076185.1 bacterium
CGTTAACCACGGCCGTGTTGATTTCAATCACCTCGCCGCTGAGGGGGGCGTAAATATCGCTCACCGACTTTATGCTTTCCACTTCGCCCAGACGGCCACGTTTCCCGACTTTCGTGCCCACTTTCGCCAGATCCATCACAATCAGGTCAGTCAGTTGTTCAAGGGCGAAGGCCGTCAGGCCAACGGTGGCCACTTCGCCCTCAATTTTCACCCATTCATGGCTTTCCGCATATCGCAAACCCGCTGGATAATTCGCCATCGCACGTCACTCCTTATTCCCTAGTGTCAGCCAGTAAATCATATTATAGTTATTTATTACAAATTCGGCCAGAACCCTGAAGTGGTGTGTTCGAATTTCCCATGGTCGCGGTATGCCCACACTTTCAGCCAGGGTTTGCAGCCCAATTTCACTGTGGCAAGATAAACCGCCTGCAAAGATTTTGCGAGCCAAAGCAGGCCATTTCAAAAATTCGCCTGGAAAGTTAATATACTCATTCATGCGGGTATTGCATTGCTCTGGCAGCGATCGTCGTGCAATTGGCTGAATGGGCAGGATAATCGGACAGGTCAAGGTTCTGGAGCGTGATTTATGGTAAGGCCATACGGTGCCGGTGAATATTCGAAGAGGAATTATGGTCAGAACCGGCGCGTGTCAAATTCGGCTCAGACTGTTCAGGACTTGCAGGAATCCTACAAATATAAGGTGCGTTATATTCATCAGGTGCATGGGAATCTCTGCGGCGATGCCTGCATGGAAATGATTTTTGATTTTTTCAGCCTTGGACAGATCACTCCTGCCAACTTAAAATTGCTGCAGAATACGCCGCCACGGCTGTTTGAGAAGGAGGTGAACAAGTACCGTACACTTGGAGAAGATAAACGCCGCGATGCCGCCATTGCGATATTCGACCGGTATCTTTCGGTCGGGGCCGATCCGGCAAATTCCATCAGAGACATTTTGCTTGAGCGGAACCAGCAGGGGGAAATCGGCCGGATTGAGGAGATCTGCGAGAACGGCCGGCTCTTGAAGCAACAACGCGACCAGAAATATGGCGGATTCAGCCTGATTAAACGAATCCAGCGGCATAATACCAAGAACGAAGGCTTTCTGGCCGGGGCCACCCCCAACCTGTTTGATAATATCGTTAATGAAGCCAAACAGATTGCTTCGCTTGAGTTCATTAACAATCCACGAGGCATGATGGATGGCATGTATTATGATAGCAACACCTTGATTCGTCCTAATCAGACACTTGACGATCTTGGTTTTGAACAAATCAATCTGGACTATGGAATTACTGCAGAAACACTGGGTTGGTATCTGGACCAGAGAGGGCCTGTTATTTCGCAACGAAGCATATCAGTTTATGGTTACCGATCAGGACATTATATTATTATTATCGGAAGAAGATTTTCCGGAGGTATTTCGGAATTTCTTTACCATGATCCATTCTCCGGGTCAAACATGGCTCAGGAAGAGGGTACCGTTGCAGGTTGGCTCGATCCAGGCGATTTTCTGATTGTGAGAAAAGACGATCAGAATAATCAGAATTATGTCAGGCAGCGAAGAATTTAGTATCACTTTTCCCCGGCAAGGTCGCGCACGGGCAGCCTGACAGTAGTCGCATGATATTCAGTTTATCGACATGGATCAGGCCTGAAGCTGATCAAAAGGCGAGCGGTTTTTCATCGAATGGCCGAATTCCCGTCACATTCTGCGCGGTCGGGCTTTTCGGCCCAGTCGGTGCTTGATTGACGCGGGCGATTGTGTCAAACTAAATTTCCCTGCCGCTTATGGCTTGCTCATAACCGGCATGCCTGCACGCTTTTCTCTGCCAGATTGGCCTGACCCGCCCCCTCATCCCACACCTGCATGGATATGACAACCATCATGGATAAGACAACAATGTCTCACAACCGTCGCACATTTCTGGCTTCAGCCGCATTCGCTTCAACATTTGCCATTCGATCGGCTGCCAAGGCTGAAGGGCCACGCAAGAAAGTGGCGTTTCTCGGCACAGAGGTGCGGATCCATTCGCATGCCCAACACTTTCTCGACCGCATGACACTGGGCTATAGCTGGGCTTCTGGCTGGCAGATGCCGCGGGTTGACGTTGCTTCCATTTATGTTGACCTGCATCCGAAAAATGATCTGGCCCCCCAGCGCATCGCTCGCCACAAGCTGAAAAACTATCCGACAATTGCCGAAGCACTGACCCAGGGCGGCAGCAAGCTGGCCGTTGACGGTGTGGTGATTATCGCCGAACACGGCGATTACCCGAAGTCGGCCAAGGGGCAGATTCAGTATCCCCGCTATGAATTTCTGAAACAGGTTGTCAAGGTGTTTGAAGACAGCGGCCGATCGGTTCCGGTATTTAATGACAAGCATTTGTCAACCACCTGGCCGCGCTGTATGGAGATGGTCAACGACTCTCGTCGATTGGGCTTTCCGTTTCTGGCAGGCTCGTCGCTGCCGGTGACATGGCGCTTTCCCTCGATTGACCTGCCGCACAACACCCCGCTGGCCGAAAGCGTGTGCGTGGGTTATGGCGGGGTTGACAGTTACGACTTTCATGGGCTTGAAACGGCCCAGTGCATGTCGGAACGGCGTCTGGGCGGCGAATCGGGTATCAAGCGGGTGCATGCCCTGCGAGGCGAGGCCTTCTGGGTCGAGATTTTCAAGCCTGAACGGGAAAAGACGCGAGCCCTGATGGTGGCCGCCCTGAACCGGAGCCACAACCTGCCGGTGGATACCGGATTCCCGAGCGATGCCGTGACTGCCGAATGGGCCCGGAAGGTGTTTCCGAACATGCTTGCCTATTTCATTGACCACAACGACGGATTTAAAACCACTCTGTTTCTGGCCCAGATTCAGGACTTCAATTATGCCGGCATGAGGTCTGACAATGGCCAGATCATCTCCTGCCAGATGTATCTGCCGATGCCGTCGCATTCTGCCACAACGGCCGACTTTTTCAGCCCACTGGTTCGCCATATTGAAACCATGGTGATGGAAAACCGGGCCCTTTATCCGATTGAACGAACTTTGCTGACCTCGGGCATGGTGATTGGCGGGGTTGATTCAATTCACAACGGCTATAAACCTGTGGATACACCTGAAATGGCTGTGAAATACAGTGTCGGGCCGCAGTCGTATTTCAGAAATGAATAAACATCTGACAAACCATAAACATTAATGCAAACACCGCCGCCCGGCTTCATTTCAGCCGGGTGGGTTTCAATTGATTTTTATTGCAATCGCAATTCAATACTTTTTTCAACCGTCAGGGGGTCGGCCCCGGGCCCGATCTTTGCGAAAGAGGCGGCGGGGCAGTTCACGAACCGCCACTGGCTTTTCAGGCCTGGTCAGGTCTTTGAAGTGTGGCCCTTTGGGTGCCTTTGACTCAAGATGGGCAAAAGTGATCGGACCTGTGTCGAGGGCGATTTCAGAAGGCATTAAGAGCGGTGTATTGGCTTTTTTTGACTGAATTCGCATGGCATTGGTCGCTTCGACCATGAACCAGGGGTCGTTCTTTCGGGCCTCGAAATCAGGGGCGTTGCGTTCATGCTCAGGCAAAGTTGCAACATACTTGTCAATCGCGTCCTGAATCGCCTGTGTATCGGCATCGCTGAACCGGCTCTTTCGCGGCCGATCCGGCACTTCAACTGGTTTTGCATCTGTCGATACTATCTGCATATCGGTTGAGTCGGCTGATTCAGGACACAAGTTATCGCTTACTGTAGCGTACGTTTTATCAATTTCATCCCGATTTTCGGAGCCGGAAGCATTGACGTCATCGAATATAGAAGCAGATGTAGAACGATTGCGGCTTTTGCCGGTGAGCTTACTCTCACGGGATTTGATGAGGCGTTCAATGACACGCCTGAGCCGGGTGTTGTGGGCAACTTCGAATCGGCGGCAAGAAAGTTGAAACCGCAATTGTTCACGCGATTGCCGTGAGCCCTGGTACGACTCAAGAAACGCCTGTTTTTCGGCGTCTGTGTCAGCCTCAAGTGCTTGGGCGTGTTCTCGCCAGAAGGTGGCCCTGGCAGTGGCATGGGCATGAAGCTCGTGATCAACAGCGGCCTGATCTGGCAATGCGTCAGTAAGATCGTTCAGTTGTTCGACAACTGTCGAAGCATCCCTGATTTTTTTGATCTTCAGCCAGAGTTCAACAAAATGAGATTTACGACTGTTGTGGGCGAGAAATCGGGCAGTGAGCCAGAGGGCTTTCGTGTCCATGGCTTCAAGGCGATGCGAGAGGCCTTCGTGGTCGAGGATCGCGATGAACTGGTCCAGCGGAATGAGGTGCTTTTTGCCACGGGCGACGTAATCGGCAAATTGCTCCCACCGGCCTGCGATTTCAAGGGCGAGCTGGCTGGTGCGAACACCGGCCCACTGGGGCTGCGATTTGTGGCTTGAGAACTGTTTTTTGTCGCTGGCGATACGCGAAGCGACGACAGAGTCCCATGCCAGGCGCGATTCCGCCCTGATTGATCGCTGGATTTTACAGACGGTTTCGTCAACCCGCTCGATTTTCAGCGACGAAACGGCCAGGTCTTCCAATGTCTGGTCTTCAAAATAGGTAACGGCATTGTAAATATGCCGGTAAGCGGCGATGTGATCAGCCAGCCGCAAGCGATCTTCAGGCGAAAGATTTTTCGCCTCGATTGAGATCAGGTCTTGGCTGAAAGCGTCAGGCATCGGGCAGGGCACTCCGAGAAACCGGGAACGGAACCAGGCTGTTCACGGGAATTATCGGATGTCTTATCCTGCAATATTAAGAAAATCTGATTAAAAAATATTGGGGAGGATTTCGTATCAGGTCAGATCTGATTTCAGGTGATGATCAGATCAGTGATTTGATGGCCGAGTAGGCTTGTATGGCGGCACCATAGCCGGCCACGAGGGCGATGAGAGCGGCGGCGATAACGACCAGACCCATCCAGAGGGTGCCGCCGAGGATTCGGCGGTCGCCATCGCGGATCATGAGACGAAGGGCCGAGCCGGCGATGACGGGCAGCATAAGGGCCTGGGCGAATCCGCCGATGGTGACCAGGGTTTTGGGGTCGCCCAGCATAAGATATATACAGAGGGCAAGCGTGGGGTAGATGATGCAGAGATGGTTGACGCGGCGGGTGCGCTCAGGGCCGGGTGCGTTGGGCCAGAGGCGGGCGATATTGAGGAAGTCGGCTGTCTGGCGGGAATTCCCGGCCGTGGCAACATAAAGTGTTTTAAATAGCACAGCCCAGGCGCCAAGAAGGAAGGCGGTTTGAGTCCACGAGCCGAGGGAGGTGTACATTTGCGAGAGCTGACGGATCATGTCGCTGCCTTTGGGTTCAAGGCTGCGGGCGTGGAGCACGGCGGCCCCAAGGATATAAAACGCGATGGTGCCGACGGTGAAGACAATCATGCTGAACCATGCGTCGATTTGCATGACACGCATCCAGCCCTTGGCACGCGAGGCCCATTCCGCTGATTCATCTCGCTTGCCGGTGGCCTTGCCATAGCCTTTTTCAAGGCACCAGTAGGGGTAGGCGACCAGTTCGCTGGCCCCCACGCCGGTGATGCCAAATGTGGCCATGGCCACGGCAAGGCCGTTTGAGGGGATGGAAAAGGTGAGGCCGCTGAGAACCGAGCCGAGCGAGAAATCAATTGGCGGCGGCGACCAGGGCAGGGCGATCACGGCCAGGACGGTGACTGCGGTGACTGCGGCCACGAGAAATGTGGTAATTTTCTCAACCCTTTGATAGCCGCCCGAAAGCAGGAGGGCAATGGCGGAAAGGGTGGTGAGGGTGGCCCAGAAGGCGTCGGAGGGTATGCCGAGCGAGTTGGTGACTGACTGGCTGATGTCGGGGAAGGCCATGGTGGCGGCCTGGCCGATAAGCCCTTCCATGGCACCGATTTGCGACTGAGTGGCGAGCATCATGGCGAACCAGCACCAGCAGATCCAGTTAGTGCGGCCCCGGCGTGGGCCGAGGCTGTTGAAGGCTTCAAGGGTGGTTTGGCCATGAGTCAGGGCATGGCGGCCAAGTTCAATCTGCACAAAGACTTTGATAATGCAACTGAAGAGGATGAGCCAGAGCAGGGAGTAGCCATGTTTGGCACCCAGGCCGGTGGTGGCGATGAGTTCGCCGGTGCCGACGATGGAGCCTGCGAGGACAAGGCCGGGGCCGATTTCGCGGATGGCCCGGCTGAATTTAATGGGCGGATCGACGGGTGCGTGGTCGGAGGAGCCGACGATGTCAACATGGGCTGAAGCTTCCTGCACAGCGTCAACATGATCGAGGGAATGATCCTGATCGGACATGGTCGGTACCGTTTTTAAGGGCGAAGGGTGATGCCGGGGCCTGATGGCAGAGGGTGGCCCTGCCATGGGCACTATGCTAGGCTTAAAGAGTCACTGACGCAACGAAAAATTTCGGCGGGATGCTGATTTTGGGGGATGGATGTGATGGATGAAAAGCACCTGGCCCGATTAAGGCTTGAGCAGGTGGGCCGGCGGTGGCCTGGCGGCGGCAGCGTAGAGAATATAGGTTTTGAGGTGGGGCCGGGCGAAATTCTGGGGCTGGTGGGCCGTACGGGGGTGGGCAAGTCAACCGTATTGAGGCTGATTGCAGGGCTTGAGGGGCTGGATGCCGGACTAATTACAGTTGACAACAAAAGTATTAACGAACTCAGGCCGCATGAACGACGGGTGTCGATGATATTTCAGCGGCCGGTATTTTATCCGGGCCGGCGGCTGAAAAGTGATATTGACGAAGCGCGGCGGAAGGGCGTTCTGAAAAGGTGGGAAGGGCTGGGCATTCACCTGGCAACGACAATCGACGAATTGCAACTGACAGATCAATTGCTGGGGCAAAAGCCTGAGACATTTTCGGGGGGCGAGGCAAGGCGGGCATCGATAATAACGGCACTTCTGCAGGATCGGCCGATATTGCTGGCTGATGAGCCGCTGAACGGGCTTGACCCTGACACGCGTGAGAGGGTGTCGCGATTTTTGTGGCGGTTTATCAGGCTGACACAGAAAACCATGGTGGTGGTGCTGCATGAGCCGGCCGATTCGATGGCCATGGCCGACCGGATCGCCGTACTGAAGTCAGGGCGAATTGTGCAGCAGGGCAGACCTGAGGAACTGTTGAATCAGCCGAAATCACTGGAAGTGGTGAAGCTGCTGCATTTTCCGCCGCCGAATGATGTGTCGGGGCTGCGAATGGCTTCGGCGGCCGGGCAAGCCGCCCCGATGGCCGGGCAACTCACTTTGGTTCCGGCGAGGTTTTGCCGGGCGGAAGCGTGTGATGATTCAGATGAACCCCGCCTTATCACATTTTTCAGGCAAAGGTGGCTTGCGGGTGAGGCGTGGGCCGAGTGGCACTGCCCGGCTACGGGCGGGGTTGTGTGGACACCAGGAATGGTATCGGGCACGGGAAAGGCACGTCTTGTGTGGGATCAAGCGAGGGAAATCTGTCTGGCGGAATAGAAGGAATATTTTTCATTTTTTTATCGACAGCTTCGCAACCGGTTTGTATAATCCTGATAACCTGCCTAGAGTCTCTATATTAACATTGGCTGATTTTCTGGATTGTTCCATTCCGGAAATGCAGACAAATATTGCTGAACACGCGAGTTGGGAATCATCATCATGAGAAGCCTTTCAGAAACGATGCGGAATTATCTGGTTGGTCGGCGTAAGCCATTGCAGAGCAAGCGGTTGGCGAGGCATAAGCTGCTTGAGATGATGGTTCTTGAGGATCGGCTTCAGCCGGCGGTGATTGTGCCGGCCAGCGATGGGGCAATGATTCAGGCCCCGGTGATTGAGAGCCAGAATGGCGTGCTGAGTGCGTCGATTGACATGGTTCGGGCGGGCATTCCGGGTTCGGGTGAGTCGGTACTTTACGGCAACAAGCCGCTTTATTCCAATACGCAGCCACCTGCTCCGGCGAAGCCGGGTGGGCCGCCTTATAATGCTGCGAATTATGCTGCGGCTTATCAGGTGGTTTTTCCGGATGGAACACGCGCACCGGCGCAATTTCCCGGCGTGACGATTAAGGTGAAGCGTGGCGACTCGCTGAACCTGAAGATTACCAACAGCCTGGGCCAGCCGAATTCGGCCCCGACGCCAGAGCCTGAGCGATTGCTGTCGAATTTTCATGCGCATGGTTATCTGGTTAGCCCGCTGGGCACCTCTGACAATGTA
>JBJTRR010000207.1:0-4944 GCA_046076185.1 bacterium
CGCATGGCGTCTGACCCGCAGATGCCGTGGGCACAGCTTTTTCGCAGGCCCAGCGTGTCGTCCTGCTCCCACTTCACCTTCATCACCACGTCAAGAACGCGGTCCATCGGGTGGGCCTGCACCTTGTATTCCTTCCAGTGCGGCTCGCGATCCTTCTCAGGGTCATATCGCTTAACCTGTAACGTCAGCGATCGAATTGTGTCATTGTCGCCGGCGGGCTTGTTGGTCATGCTCATTGATTCAATTTCCTTTACGTTACTGCCTGGGTTTAATGCGCGTTGGTCTAGGCCTGATCAATATTTACGCACTTCCAGCGGGTATTTGGGCAACGTCTGGCCATCTTTTTCAATCATGATCACATCCACCGGCTTGGCCTCAATTTTTGTGCCATTTTCACCATCTTTTGACACCAGACTGTGATTGAAGAAGTTGGCGTCGTCGCGATCAGGGAAGTCCTCGCGAGAGTGTGCGCCGCGGCTTTCCTTACGATTTTCACAGGATGCAACCATGGCCTGTGCCATCTCAAGCAGGTTGCCAAGCTCGAGATATTCCAGCAAGCCCGTATTGAAGATGGTTCCCTTGTCCTGAATGCCTGTGGCAGAATAGCGTTTTTTCAGGTCAATGATCGTATCGCGGGCATTCGCCAGCCCTTCCGCCGTGCGGTAAACGCTGCAATCGTCCATCATCACCCGCTGCATCTCGTCTCGAATCCGAATCCAAGGCTCGGTGCGGGGCTTGGCCAGGGCTTCGGTAATCTGCTGTTTAGCTGCCGAGTCAGCGTCTTTCGGAATTTCCTTAAATTCAGTTGATTTGGCATATTTCGCCATCTCCTGCCCTGCCCGCCGGCCATAGACAACCAGGTCAAGCAAGCTGTTGGTGCCCAGACGATTGCCGCCATGCACCGAGACACAGGCTGATTCACCGGCCGCAAAAAGCCCCGGCACCACCTCTCCGGCTGCATTGCGGATCACCCGGGTGTAAATGTCAGTGGGCGTTCCACCCATCCCATAGTGGGCCGTCGGCTGAATCGGCATTGCTTCCTTCAGCGGGTCAATGCCCAGATATGTGCGTGAAAGCTCAAGAGATTCCGACAGTCGGCTTTCAATGTAATGATCATCAACTTCATGCCCTTCCGAATGACGGGGGCTTGAACGATACTTGTTGATCGTTGACGGGCGTATGTCAAGATAAACAAAGTCTTTACCGTTTACGCCCCGGCCCGCCCGCACTTCCTGATAGATTGACCGCGAGCAGACATCGCGGCTGGCCAGTTCCTTCATGTTCGGGGCATAGGTCTCCATAAACCGTTCGCCCTTGCCATTGAACATGATGCCACCATCGCCCCGGCAGCCTTCTGTCAGCAGAATGCCCAGACGGTAAATGCCAGTGGGGTGGAACTGATAAAATTCCAGATCTTCCATCGGAATGCCATGCCGATAGGCGATTGCCGGGCCGTCGCCCGTCAGGGCATAGGCGTTGGATGTGACCTTGAACATTCGCCCAAAGCCGCCCGTGGCAAGCAAAACACTTTTGGCATGGAAAATATGAAGCCGGCCGGTGGCAATTTCAATGGCCACAATGCCCCGGCATTCGCCATCAACCATGATCAGGTCAAGCATGTGGTATTCGTCAAAAAACTGAACGCCACTCTTAATGCATTGCTGGTAAAGTGTTTGCAAAATCATGTGGCCAGTGCGGTCGGCAGCGTGGCAGGCACGCATGACTGGCTCTCGCTTGGCGGGATTGCCCTTGGAAGGCCGCGAATGACCGCCAAACCGGCGCTGGCTGATTCGCCCATCGGCCGTGCGGTCGAAGGGCAGGCCCATGTGCTCAAGGTCGTAAATGCAGTCAACCGCTTCCCGGCAAAGGATTTCAGCAGCGGTCTGATCGACCACGAAGTCGCCACCCTTGATGGTGTCGTAAGCGTGGTTTTCCCAGGAATCTTCTTCCAGATTGGAAAGGGCCGCCGCAATGCCGCCGTTGGCTGCACCGGTGTGTGAGCGGGTGGGGTAAAGCTTGCTGACAACAGCCGTTCCCACTTCCTTGCCCGAGTGCAGGGCCGCCATCAGGCCCGCCCCGCCCGAGCCGACAATGATATTTTCAAAACGGTGATAGGTCGGAGTGCTCATGTTAAGTCTTTTGTCCGGTTCGATTTCGACAACACTGTCGGCCGATGGTTCTCACTTGATCTCGGTCGGTTGAAAGCAGTCAGCGACTATTGGCCGCAGCAAGCCCGGTCGTCGTCGGTTCGGTGTCGGCACTGGTCTGGCCGTTCACAGCCTTCCACTGCTTGACATATTCCTTGTCCTCTTCGAACATCCAGATGGCATAAGTGCCAAGAAGCAGAAGAGTTACCATCACAGCCCAAATGCTGGTGTGCATTGCCACACGGGCTTTGGCGCCATGCACCTGCTCGTCAAGAATCTGACGCAGGCCGTTAAAACCGTGGAACATGGCCAGCCCGATCATCGCCAGATCCCAAAGCCGCCAGATCCATCCCGTGGTTGGGTTCGACCATCGGCCAGCCACAAAGGCATAGTTAATATTTTCAACATTATTGGCGATGTGCATGATGAAGAGGTGCCCAACTGCCAGAAAAACCAGCACCAGGCCTGAAATTCGCATGAAATACCAGGCGGTAAGTTCAAATCCGCCCGTTGGTTTAATTCGGTTACGTGCCATTGTCAATCAGGTCTCGTTGAGAGGGCGATCTGTAATCTCGACTCAGAAATTATTGCTTGGCCGAAACTTCCGGCACTTTGGTGATGTGATCGGGGCTTGATGCCAAGGGCAGAATCACCACAACTGCGGCCGGCAGCATCAGGGCCAGAAAGACGAGCAAAACAGCCGTGAACGACTCCTTCTGATACTTGCAACCTTCATTCCAGAAGTCGAACAGCACCACCCGCACACCATTGACGGCATGAAACACGACACAGGCCATGAGCCCAAGTTCGCTGACGCGAAAGGCCCATCGCAGCGGCCAGTAATATTCGCCATTAAAAACCCCGCCGTAAATCGCGACGGTGTGGTCATAAAGAGCCGGATTAAAAACCACGAAAAACGTGTCGATCACATGGATGATCAAGAAAATCAGTATTCCCACACCCGTGACTCGGTGCAGCAGCCACGACCATTGGCCAATGCCGCCCCGATACCGCAACATTTCAATTAACTTGGCACGTTTATCAGGATTGTAAGCTTTTGGTTGGCTGGAAGTTATGGACATCTCTGGCTCAATTGATCATTGTTACCGGATCACCGGCTCGACATTCCGGCGACAAGCCCCCTTCGCGGGCATGATGACGAAAGTATAACTGTTTTTTAGAGATTATGTGGCCATTGGTCAAGCAGGTCGATTTTCAGAAATGGATAAAAAGGTTGAAATAAAGGCAAATGCAGTGGGCCTGTAAGCCGGATTTTGTTTCGAAAAGGTCACGGAGGACGATTTCAACATCAATCATGAATCTGGGGCCTGCCTTGCGGCCGACCTCGTGCGACCTACCCGGGAGTCGTAACGGATCGGGCCGACCCGTGCCAGCCTTGCGGCCAGCTGCCCCCTTATTTGGTCTTGCTCCGGGTGGGGTTTACCGAGCCGGGCCAGTCGCCTGACCCGCTGGTGAGCTCTTACCTCACCGTTTCACCCTTACCTTGTACCCGTTTCCGGGAACTTTGGCGGTTTACTTTCTGTGGCACTTTCCCTGCCCTCACGGGCGGTGGGCGTTACCCACCACCCCGCCCTGCGGAGTCCGGACTTTCCTCCCGGCAATCGCTGCCGGGCGATCGATCAGCCCACTGCACCTGGAATTATACCTGATTTTTCAGGCAGGTAAATTCATCAGCCCTGATCAGCCCGGCTTTCCGGCTCATTTCGGGCCATTATTTTGCTTATTTCACCTGATAGATACGCATTTCCGGGTCGGCCTCCCGAACACCATAAACCGGCTGAAAATGCTCGGGATGAGCGTCCATCCAGCTTCGTTCAACCGGAAAGCCCAGGCCATCAAAGGGGTTCATACGGCCTTCATCAGGATTGGCCCTGGCCACAACAATAAACTCAATGCGTTTTTGATTTAAATTCGCCAGCCAGGCTCCATAACTGGTTTCAAGCCTCTCCCAGGTCGGCCGGGGATGCGGCCATCGTCTCTTACCGGCCAGCTGGGCCAGGTGGTAATCATGCGGCATCCAGTTGGTGTGGCTATTGCAATTGATATATTCCACATGGTTTTGCAGATGTCGGCCCATCAGATAAACCGCCAGATTGGTGCCTGAATAAGCGGTGCGCGTGGGTTTATCGCCCACAGCTTTGTCAAATGCAGCCCAGGCTCGCTCGTAATCACGAAATATGGGGAATCTCTTGCCCCGGCCGGTCTTTTCAAAATTCATGTCTTCCAGAAAGCAGGCCGCATTAAATGCAATCAGGCAAAGCACAAAGCCTGCGACGGCTGATTTGCCGCGACATGCCGTGGCAATGGCCACACCACCGCCAAATGCAATCAGGGCCACGGCACGAATGTCGCCTGAGAGCAGCCTGGCGAGAATTTCACCACTTGGCACCAGCCCGGGCATGCGATTCGGCACAAACCGGCTGAAATCCCAGGGTGGTTCGCCAACCGGCGGCAGAAAAGGCCAGCCCATTGGCGAAAACAGATGGATGGCGACCAGTGCCGTGCTGATGCAGCCCAGCCCCGGCAGCCGACCGATAGCGATGGCCATTGCCGGCGCAAAAAGGGCGAGCCCATGCAGAAAAAACCGCTGCTGCGTGCGATAGGGCACCAGAAACCAGTAGAGGGCGATTGTCAGAAGACCAAATGCAACCAAAATGCAATTCCAGCGATTTTCAATCGACCGAATTCTGGCAAGGCTGTAAAAGGCAACGAAAATAGAGAGCGGATAAAGCCAGGCCAGCCTGGGGTCGAGCACGCTTAAAAGAATATCGGCAAG
>JBJTRR010000208.1:0-2071 GCA_046076185.1 bacterium
CAAAAAAATCTACGTGCGGGTAAGTATGATAGGCCACGATGGCATCAGCATGTTCAAGCATTCGATCTGTCAAAATACCATGCAGATCCAGCGATACGACAATTGGTATATCTTCGCCCAGAATTTTTCGCGATTCCTGCAAAAGATAGCCTTCCGGGTCGAGCTCGGTCTGGCTGGCCATCGCGCCATGCATGCAGAAATAGACACCGTCAAGCGGGCCGGTGGCTGCGGCCCTGCGTATTTCATCTAAAAATTCATGGCTGATTCGCTGCCAGGCATCGTCGGCCAGAGTTCCGCCTGAAGTTATGAAAAACGCGCTGTAGGCGGGAACAATCTCGATATTCGTTGATGACTGAAAAACATCAAGTGCCCCGCCGACTTCATTCCTGACCGATCGGTGATATTCAACCAGTTCGCTGCCGAAACGGATCCCAAAATCTTCATAGCCGCTGAAGTGCGGATTAAATGTTGAAACTTCCTGCTTGCATTCGGCGATCAGAATTCGTCGCATGTTGGCGTGTCTTTCTGCGTAGAATCAGGGTTGGCAGGCGTTATGGCAGCTGGTTCATGCATTTTCGCCCAGTCTGCAGCGAAGAAAAATTGAATTGTGGCAATCAGCAAAAAAGCACCTGCCAGATAAACCATGCTGACAGCTGTGAGCATTCGTTCGATGCCGATAGATTGCTTCCAGTTACCAACAACAAGAGGAGCAAACCCGGAGATGATCGCACCAAAAAAATTCAGGTAACCTACGGCCGAAGCTCTGAGACCAGCAGGAATGATGTCAAATGAAGCCGGAAAGATATTTCCCATGAGAAATCCGCCAAAAAGCCCGAAGCCCAGCATGCTGAAACGAGTTGCGATCAGGGTTTCACTGGCCCCTATCAGGTGCATGAATGGCGAACACAGGCCAAG
The DNA here is from genome assembly GCA_046076185.1 of bacterium. GTDB lineage: Bacteria > Planctomycetota > Planctomycetia > Isosphaerales > Isosphaeraceae > QWQI01. The sequence goes on from JBJTRR010000208.1 coordinate 916, forward strand.
GCTGGCAACTAAAAGCCAGAATCGGCCGGCCTTTGATTTTTTGCAGAGTATATCTGCAAGAAAACCGCCAAGAAATAGACCAGCCAGCGACCCAACCTGCATGTAAAACGAACCTTCGAACCCGGCCTGGGCTTTGTCAAGGCTGAACTTTTCCTGTAAATAACTTGGCAACCAGCTGTAAAGCATCCAGAGGCCAAAGACAAATATCGGAAATCCCACGCAGAGCATGCAGAAACTGGGCACAGAAAATAAGCCGGTGGCAGAGGTCTTATAGCCGGCAATTGTCAGTTGATTATCTCTATTTTCGTCGATTGACGATAAGAATCGAAAATAGGGTATTGCATAGAGCACCCCAATGATGCCAAGGCAGAAGAAGGCTTCACGCCATTGCCCCTGTTGGGCCATGTATCCCCCGAACCATGATCCGGCAACAGTGCCGGCAATTTGGCCGGTAGTCAGAATTGAGACGGCTCGTGAACGAAGCCCCGGCGGCGTGGCATTGGCTGTCAGTGAAATCGCCGCCGGCATATATAGCGATTCGGAAATGCCCATCGCAGCCCTTAAACAAAGCAACATGATGGCTGAATTGGCGAAACCGGTGGCCAGGGTGACTATGCTCCAAATGATCAGGCTGAGGACGACGAGGCGTTTTTTCGAGTAATGGTCAGCGAGCCTGCCGGCAATCGGGCAACCGAGACCGTAAACCCAGAGGAAAATGGAACCCGTCAGGCCAAGTTGTCTGTCGCTCATTTGCAGATCGGTGCGAAGCGACCCAAACATGGCAAAAACGGCCTGGCGGTCGCCATAATTCAGAAAATAAGCAAACCACATGAATGCCACCAGGGCAAACAATCGAGCTGATTGATAAGGGTTCTGATTCACCACAAGGCCTCTTTGCCCAGTCTGCTAGCACCGATGGACTGATATTGTTTCAAAAAAGTATCCTCCGGGCAACAGGTTGAAATAACGATCAAAACGGGCTGAAGCAAAGCAAAACAACCATACTTTGAAAAACAGAGTAATATTCTCGATATCGCAAGGCGCGTTTGATAGACTCATGTCATTCATCAACAAATATACCTGCTGAAAATGTGCGAGTAATATCAATGCACTTCTCATTCATCCCCAAATCAATGAATTTCTGGTTTTACCCGTT
>JBJTRR010000209.1:0-2122 GCA_046076185.1 bacterium
CCGCGGGCCGATATGGCCCTGCCCTTCGCCACACTGGCCGTAGCGGCCTATTCGCAGTGGTGGAACCCGGCCCTGTGGTGGCTGGCGGGTGGAATGGTGGTGTATGTCAACCGTCAGATGATCTGGCAAAGCCTGCGAGACCTGCGGCATGGTGTTGTGAGCCTGCCGATGCTGACAACATTAATTATTTTGGGCACGGCGCTGGGCGGCGCCTTTGTGGCATCGGCCCTGATTGCCGTGACGGCCAGAGTCTGGCAGAATCAATATGCACGCATGCTGAATAATGCACGCCGCGAGTGGCTTGGCCAGCTGGTTCAGCCTTCAGGCATGGTGCGGCAGATTGAGGACGATGGCGGAGTGAGACAATTGCCGGTGGGCCGGGTGGCCCGTGGCGAAGTGATTGAAATTGAAGCTGGCGAGCGAATTGCTGTTGATGGCGAGTGCTTGGAGGGCTCGGGCCAGGCTCTTTACTGGTATGGCCAGCGCAGTGTCTGGGCTGATAGTGCATCCAGATATGTTTATGCTGGCGGGCTTTTGCAAAGCGGCCGAATTCGGGTGAAGGTTGATCGAACCGGGCGGAACACGCGGCAGGCACGGCTAAGGCACGAACTGCTGGAAACCACGGGCACGAACCGGGGCCAATCAGCCCTGAACCAAACTGGCCAGCATTTTGCCGAGAAAACCGTGCTGCCCACACTGGCCATGGCCGGGCTGGGGCTGGCCACGCTGGATGTCAACGCGGCCGTGGCGGTGATGAGGCCAGATTATGCCACGGGCGTGGGTTTGGGCCAGGGCATTGAACGCCTGCGGCTGGCCAGCGAGGCCATTGCCGAAGGATTTCTGGTGAGAGACCCGCACTTGCATGAAAAAGCGGGGCAGATGAACATCTGGCTAATGGAGGAGCCTGTGCAGGGCTTCAAACCGGGGCCGGGGCAATTTACGGCAACGCTGGCTGGTGGCTCGCGGATTGATCTGGTGCGGGGCGACGAAACGCTCTCGTTACAGGGCTTTGCACCGGTGGTGAACGATGTGGACCGCATGCGGCTGATTCAGCTTCTGCGAGATCGAGGCCTGAAAGTGGCCTGGGTGGGCGATGCTGTTCGCTTCCCGAACACGGCGAGATTCGCAGACCTGGCAATTTCGACCAATGCTGAGCCTGATTTCGACAAAAACCCGACAGCCATACTTTCGCTGGAACAGGGAGTCATTCCCTGGGCCAGAGCCCTTGACCTGCTGACTGAAAACGACAGAGAAGCACGGCATGTGCGAAACCTGGCCCTGGTGCCGAATATGATGGCCGTGGCTGGTGCTTTCACCATGGGCTTTACCAGCCTGGCCTCGGTGTTGCTGACGAATATCGGCATTTTCACGGTTTTTAACCGAACCAGAGCCAAAGCACCCACGACGAAAGTCATTCACCATGAACGACATTAAGCCGGAAGCCGTTTATCAGGCAATTGGCCAGCCTTTTGACCCCCACCAGTTGACCAACCGGCGGCTAGAGCAAATGCCCCCTGAAATTGGCGTGCTGATGCTTGGTTTTGGCGTGGCCGGGCTGATTTTTCCGGGCCCGTTTGGCACACCGCTTATAGTGGCGGGCGGGCTTTCGCTTTGGCCCAGGTCGTTTCGGCGGATTGATGCCTGGGTGGCGAAAAAGATGCCAAAATCGCATGAATCAGGCCATAATTGGCTGAACCGTTTCATGGATGATCTGGAAAAGCGGTATCCGCAAGGGTTCTGAGCAACCCGTGCAGAATGTGTGGATGAAAAATGACGGATGTGGAATCAGCACAATCAACGCCTGATGAGTATTCGCCGGATCGGCTGCCGCCGGAAGTTGCCTTCATGCTGCTTCTGATTGGCATTGCGGCTGTTCCGCTGCCCGGGCCGGGCGTGCCATTTATCGTGGCTGGCGGGCTGGTGCTCTGGCCGCAGACATTCACGCCAATCAATCACCAGATCAGGATGAAATATCCGGCGGCGCATGCCAAAGTTTTCAATGTGCTGAAGCGATTTGAAGCGGATTTGAACCGCCGCTATCCGCCGCAAGAAGGTTAAATTGAATTTCAGTCTGCTGTTTACCGATAAAAGGCAAGAGGCCAAAAGACTTATGCACGATACG
>JBJTRR010000210.1:0-2457 GCA_046076185.1 bacterium
CCGCCAGGCAGGCAGGGCTGGCCATGGTGCCGTGTCTGATTGTTGAGGACATGCCGGCAGAAGAAGAGATTCTGGCCGATCAACTCATTGAAAACTGCCTTCGGCGCGACCTTAAACCGATCGAAGTCGCCCGGGGCCTGGCGAAGCTCAAGGCCTTGAAAAAATGCAGTTCCAAGGCTTTGGCTGAAGAGCTGGGGCTCAGTAGTGCGGCGATTACCCGGGCCGATGCTCTCTTACTCCTGCCAGAGGCGATTCAGGAGATGATTGACCTGGGCCAGATCCCTGAATCGGTGGGCTATGAACTCTCACGATTATCCGACCCCGATGCCCAGCATGAACTGGCCGGGGCCGTGATCGGGAAGAAACTGAACCGCGACGAAGTGGCCCAGCATGTTCGTGAACGCCTTGGCCCGAAACGGCCACGACAGAAGTCGCTGCATTTGCAATACCACTCCAATCAAGGGGCTTTGATCAGTGTCAGTGGCCAGGAGGATATGACGCTCAGGGCCCTGTTGCAATCGTTGGCGGAATTACGCAAGCAGGCCCGTGAGGCCCTGAAGCAAGGCATGGATCTCGCCCGATTTGCTGCCCAGCTTTCAAAATAACCCGTTCGGTGTGCCTGCCGGTTCGATTGGGAATCGGCCTGGTACGCTTTTTTTTTTCAGATTTCAAAAGGAGCCCGAAAATGCCGATTCTTGCATTCACAAGTCGATTCATGTTCATGGCTGGATCCATTGCTCTGGTCGCGGCTCTGGCCATCGTCTGCTTCAAAATCCAAGGGCTTTTCTGGATTCTTTTGATCATGATCGGCCTTCTCTCGAAAAAAGGCTGGCGGGGCAGTGGCAACGCCTATGGAACGGCCCGCATGGCAGAATATGTAGATCTGCTTTTTGCAGGCCTCCTTCATCAGTCAGGTGGCCTGATTCTGGGCCGTGTTCCGCATGACGTGCGTCCGCCTCGTGGGTTTGCCCTGAAAATGCTCTGGCGATTGCCTTTTCGGCTCAGCGATCTGGCGAACAGGATTTTTCTGCAGGCTTTCTTGCCCAACAAGCCGAACCATCGGCCTGGTTTGATGCGATTGCAACAGTTTGTCCATCTGGTCACGTTCGCGGCAACCGGCCGGGGCAAGGGTGTCGGGGTTCTGATCCCGAATCTGCTGCGATATCCGCATTCCTGCGTTGTCACCGACCCCAAATCAGAACTCTTTCGAATCACGGCATCGCACCGGCAAAAAAGCGTGGAACACCGCATCATCCGGCTCGACCCTTTTGAATTGGCGGGCCCGGGCGGCGACACGTTTAATCCGCTTGATCTGATCGACCCGCACTCGCCTTTTCTGATTGAGCAGTGCCGCGATATCGCCAATATGCTGGTGATCCGTACCGGCAACGAGCATGAACCGCACTTCAACGATGCCGCTGAAATGGTGCTCACCGCCTTCATCGCATTCGTGGCTGCGTCCGAGACGAACCCTTTGCATCGTAACCTGCAAACGGTTCGCGAAATTGTCAGCAGTCGGGCCAGGTTCACCAAAGCCGTGGAAATCATGCAGCAAAGCCAGGCCTGCGGCGGAATGCTGCAGCGATACGGCCATCAACTCGGCTGGCTGGTCGACCGCGAACTCGGCTCGGTCCTCTCCACCGTGCAGAGGCACACGCACTTTCTGGATAGCCAGACGGTCGCAAAAAACACGACAACCAGCAGTTTCGACCCCCGGCATCTGCGTCATGAAAAGATGTCGATCTATTTATGCCTGCCGCACGACAAGCTGCAAACGCTGGCCCCCTTGCAAAGGCTTTGGATCGGCACGATTTTAAGGGCTGTGGCGGCTTCGGGTGCCGATGAGACCAACCCTGTGCTCTTCTTTCTGGACGAAGCCGGCCACATTGGCCAGAACTTAAACGCCCTGGAAGAGGCGGTCACGCTTTTGCGAGGAATGGGCGTGCGGCTCTGGTTCTTTTTTCAGTCGGTCGGACAACTTGAGGGATGCTTTGGCGAGAAGGCCAAGGTCTTTCTCGACAATATCGATACCCAGCAGTTTTTCGGCATCAATTCCATAGATTCGGCCGAAATGGTCAGCAAGAGGATGGGCGAATCGACGATCACAACGCAGTCGTATCAGGAAGGACAGTCGTATTCCTACTCGAGATCGACAGGTGTCGAGCCATCCTCGCGACAGTATTCCTACAATAGTAGCAATAATTATTCGGAAATCGCCCGCAGCCTCTTGAAGCCGGAAGAGATCATCCGATTACCGGAAGATACGGTGCTGATCTTTCACCGAAATCTGCCGCCGATCCTGGGATCGCTCGTGAAATATTACAGCGATCCGGAATTTCAACCCATTCGCCGCTTTTGGGCCCTACCACAATCGATTGACACGCTGGCTCATGCCGCCTGTGTGGCCATTCTGGGTATTTCCAGCCTGGCCGCAGCGTTGATCTACGAACCGGAAAC
>JBJTRR010000211.1:0-2460 GCA_046076185.1 bacterium
TCATCAACGACCGCTTTGGCCTCATCGCTCCCCTGCGCCGGGTCGTTGAAGAAGTCTATATTGTTGCCAACGCCACGTTCTATTTCCTTTTTGCACTGATACTTATGGTGATTTATCTCATCGTATATGCCACGCGGTGGATGGATTACTGGGAAGTGCGGCCCAACGAAATTGTGCATAACCACGGCCCCCTGAGCGACCAGATTCGCTACCCGACCTTCGGCCTGAAGTTCGATAAGGAAATCCCTGACATCCTTGAATATATGCTGCTTGGCTCGGGCCGACTTGTTTTCAAGGTTCCTAACGAAAACCGCTCAATCGTTCTTGACAATGTCCTCTGGATCGACCGTAAGGAAAAGCAGTTGATGGAAGTTCTCGGCGAAATGGCCGTCCGGCTCGAAGTCGAAGAACATCCGAAAAAAGCCTGATTTTCAAGGCCCTGAATCAATCTTCAATCAGTCAAACCATTGCCCCGCCCATTCCAAAACGTCTATGGGCGGGGTTTTTATTTTTAAATCAGATTGACTCCCATTTCTGTATAACATGTCCTGGGTATTGCTCGGCTTAATCCACCCAGGCACAGGGAAGGCTGATGCAAGTGGCTCTTGCTTAAGGTTCTATTTTGTTTGTGTTTACATCGATTTTTGGCTTGACCTGAGATCATCAGAGTTCTGTTTTTGTAACAATTCTTCATTGAAATATTAAGAAAGACTAAACATGCAAAAGAAAGAAGTTCGATAAATCCTGTATCGGTCCTTGTCCGGTTTCAGGGAAAATGCGTAAGTGGTGGTGTTGTGATAGAAAAGCTGGTTCCTGACGAAGCACTGGTTACACACGAGGCGAAGTCGCTCTCGATGATCGATCGCTTGCGTCTGCAGATGCACATCACCACGCTGAGATCGGCATACAGCACCGTTCAGGAAGGCAATGAAAAACTTGCCCTTGAGGAAGTTGCTCTTTCTTCTCTCAGGATCAATGATTACGACCTGGCGATTCAGGCCCTTCGCACAACGATTTTCACCGAATCAGACTCGGCGTGGACTGCTTTTTGTACGAAAAGGCTTGATCTTGAGCGTAAAGCCTTTCACAGAAAAGGCGATGATCCACCGGCAAGTGAAGTAAAAACGCCCGAAATGGCCAGCGAAATTGTCACGGCCTGGGAGACATTAACCCAAGCCCTGAAATCAGGCAAAATGCACCTGGTTTCGCTCGACGAGATTTTGAACCTGCTGCGATACGAAGGATTCAGCACTCGCATTGATCATCTTGCCCCCAAAGCCTTTCAGCTTGTTTCACAATTGCTGGCCATTCATTCACAAAAGGCCGATCTGCTGGCACTGTGGATGAAAATTTCGCAAATTCGTGACAGAAATACCATTTCTGCTCGATTCAACGATTGTATAAACGAAATGCCTGATCAGGCGGCAATCGTTTCTGTGCTTTCTGCTTACGCGACTGAACGGCAGAAGTTCTGGGCTGAAAAGGCTGATACCCTGAAAAAGCAGGTTTACGACGAAAGTCTTTTCTTCCGCCACGGTTATCAGGGTGCCCGCGACCTTCGCGAACAGCTTCGATTTGTCATGACGTGCCGCCGGCAGGAACTGACCCAGCAAAACCGCCTGAGACGCGTGCTTGAGCGTCTGCTGAGACAACGACAGCAGGATGAGCATCGCCAGCGAAACCAGTTCAGAAAAGCCTTTTTCAATCAATCCCGCTCACGATCAAAAAACTCAGGCGCTTCGATCGAGATGCTCGCGAGCCTGAACCCACTGTTGAATGACCTGAATCTCAATTCTGCTCCTGTCTATCCTGATCAACCCCTTGCTGATTCGCCTGTAACAACCAGCCAGAAAAACGATGCTGTCGATTCTGTAAATACAACTGATGTAAGTGCTGAAAGCTCAGCCAGAATTGAAACACCAGCCCCTGAAAATAAAAAGTTCGCAACGCCTGCCCATCGAGAGGCTTTCATCGCTGAGCACAAACATGTGGTTGAGCCGTGGCTGCGGCTGATGCCGTCATGCAAAGATCTGAAATACGAAGATGTTTGCGCAGGTATGTGCGACCTTACCCTGACAACCATGGTTGAGCTGGCTTATCTGGAATCAACAGACCTGATCAACGCCCGAATCAAAGAGATTGACAAGGAACTACAGCAGTACGACAAAGATCTCTTTTCTGATCAGCCTGTACTCCCTTTATCCATCGGTGGTCATTCGCAGGTTCAGGCCATCTCTGTCAGATCCGATGACCCCATGGCCAACTTGCCAAGGCCTCATCTGACCAAAAAGCAGAAACAGAAACTGCTTGAAGAAAAACGCTCAGAAATTCGCCAGAATCACCGCAAAAAACCACCTGCTAAGCCACCAGATTAAATAGTAACATATAAGCATAATATTTTTTATTACCCGGCTGAAACGATTGCCGGGCGAAAGTATTGTTAAAAGTAATAAAGGTATC
>JBJTRR010000212.1:0-10695 GCA_046076185.1 bacterium
CAAATTCTGTGTTTAATATCCAATCATAAAGACAGGTTTTTTTCTGATGAAAAATGAAATGCAACCCGCTTTTAATTCGTTATTTCAATATAACGATTCAATTCTTTGACGATATTCGATATGGTTCGTGCGGGCTTGCCTTTTTCGGCAGGGAAACTGACTTCAACCGTTGCCTCGTTAACCATAGGATCCAGACCGAAAACTAACCGTGGGTCGCTTGACGACAGATAACTGGTTCCAGGCGAAACCCATGCGTGTTGTATTTTTCCGCCAGAACTGATTTTAATTTTTGTACCAGCCGGCGCCATGAAAGAGCCCGAAGGTTTTAATGCAATACCCAGCCAGTTGCCCTGACGAACGGAACTGTTTTTAAGCAGTGCCACTGGTTCGTCGCGATGCACAACGACTAAATCCACCATCCCGTCGTTATTGAAATCGCCTGAGGCCATGCCTCTGCCCACCACGCTTCGGCCAGTGTATGGCATGGCATTTTCAGGAATGAGCTGAAAGCCTTTTTTGCCCTGACCGCGATAAAACAGCGGTTTCTGAGCCATCATCGTCTGAATGTGGGGCTGATTATCAAGGTGGCCATTGGCAACAAAAAGGTCGGCATGGCCATCAAGGTCTGCATCGAAACTGACGGCACCAAAACCAGTGCGAGAGAGGCTTGAGGCGCTCAGGCCCATGGCAAATGTCGAATCAATAAAGAGCCCATTGCCCAAATTTTTGCGGAACGTGTTCGGCTCGTTCAGAAAATTGGTGTGAAACAGGTCGATAAGGCCATCTTCATCAAGATCATTCGCCACCACGCCCATGCTGGCAGTGGCTTTGCCCGAGCCATCAACGGCCAGGCCGGCTTCAGCGGCCATTTCTTTAAATTTCAATCCGCCTTCATTATGAAAATAGAAGTTGGGCGAGGCATCGTTGGCCACAAAAAGATCAAGACGGCCATCACTATCCAGATCGGCCACCGCCAGACCAAGACCACGGCCGTTTGCAGCGGCAGCGATTCCCGACTCAACCGAAATGTCGCGGAAGGTGCCATTGCCAAGATTTTCCCAGAGAATATCGGACTGGGCAGGGAATTTGCCCGGCGAACAGTGAATGGGCTTGTTTAAATTGTCAACGCAGTTTTCCATCTGGTCGGGCGAGACATAGACATATGTCACGGCCATCAAGTCCTGATCGCCGTCGGCGTCAAGGTCGGCAAAAGCGGCTGCGGTAGTCCAGCGATTTGTGGTCACGCCAGCTTTTTGAGTGACGTCCTCAAACCGGCCATTTCCCATGTTCTGAAACAGGATCGACCGACCATAGCCTGTCATGTAAATGTCAGGTCGTGCGTCATTATTAAAGTCGCCCACAGCGGAGCCCATGAAATAGCCATTTTTGACCAGACCTGATTTTTCCGTGGCATCAACAAATTGAATTTCATCAGTATTTTTCGCGTTATCTTTCATTCCAAGAAATAATTTTGTCGTTGATTTCATTTCAATATTTTGAATCTGATTGAAATCACATGAACCTGGAAAAAGCAAATCAAGTTGGCCATCTCCATTAAAATCGGCCACAGCTACACCGCCACCCATCACATCGGCAATTTTCAGGCTTTCTGGTTTTTCAAACGATTGATATTGATAAGCGTCAGGCTTAAACCAGTTCTTGATTTCGACAAACTGGATGGGTTGATTATTTTCTGTTTTGTTTCTTAAATCTTCGCTTGTCCAATCAGGAAGCTTAATCGGTTTTGATCGGAGTTTTGGTCGGGCCTGAAAGAATCGGTCGGGTGTCGGGATATTTCGCCCGAAGATTTCCAGCTGACTTACGGCAAATGACCCCCGATTGGGCATGAATTTGAATTCGTTCCAAGCTCTGGCTACAGCATCAAGTCGCCACTTTTCTGTAATTTCCGCCAGTTTGTTCTTTAAATCGAGGGTGTCATTGCCTTTTCGAAAGTTTTCATGCAATTTTTTCAGTATATTTAAATCGTCAGAAAGCTGTTTGCCTTTGCTTTCAGCATCTTCAGACCCCGTCTTGTCACCCAGAATGCGTTTCATCCGGGCAAGGGCGATCCATGATTCGGGATCATCTGGATTTAATTTTACAGATTGAACGAGGCTGGCCATTGCATTTTCTGTTTTGCCCTGCCCTTCCCAAAGCCTGCCCACAAAATACAATCGACGGGCTTCCTGAGTGTTAACATTCGGGGCGTTAGTTTCAATGGCCTTGTCCATGATCTGGTCCGGTTCGAAGCTGAGCCCCATGGCCTTTCGACATTCCGCCCAGGCAAATCGGCCCTGGGGGTCGTTTTCGATGGAGGCGGCGGCCTTTTGCAGTAGTTCTTTCGCGTGGCGAAAATCGCCTTTAGACCATGCTAAAAGCCCGGCCGCCCGCCAGACAAAAGGATTCCTGGGGTCATTTGACAAATAGCCTGACAGTATGGAATCAAGCCCTCGCGTGTCGATTTCCGTCTCTGTCGATTTAATCACATAATCGGCCAGAGCGTTGAAATTTCCAGTATTCACGAAAACCAGCCAGAGTTGGTCGAGGGCCTGTCCTTTGAGGAGTTGAAAGTCATAAAGTCGCATTAATTCTTCGTCAATTTCATCAACTGCTTTTTTTATGTTGAGATTGATGGCAATCCCCCTGGCTTTCTCCAACGAAGCCTCGCATAGAAGCGGATTGGTCTTCATCTCATCAATGATTGATGACTTTAAAAACTGAATTTTCCAATAGCCTGAAAGTCTTTGCCTGTCCCATACTGAATTCCGTGCATTACGAAATTCAAATCTTTTTAAATAATAAAATACACCTTTATTAATCTGAATTTGCAGGCTATTCTTTTTGAATTCTTCAAAATAAAAATTGTCTTTTAAATCTAGGTATGTATGAATATCGTTCTCTTCAATTGCTTTTTTTAAAATGGAATTGGCTTGATCTCTCGTTAAATTTGAATAATCTTTTCCTTGCCTCAAGAGATAAAATATGGCAACGCCGGAAAGTATTACCAGGAATACACATGAAACAAATCTAAATCTACGTATTTTCATTTTGAAATTCCATTATTGGAAAATGACGTGGATTCAGGCTCTATCTCGAAATTGAACTGTTTATCACCAAAGCTCACGCCCCGGCCATATGACCCGGGTGGGCACGTTCGAGGCAGGCACAGCCTGAGGGAATCATCTTCAGTGGGCTGCAGCGGTTTTCAGGGTTGAAAACTTCTCTGACGTTCGTCATTGCCGCCAGGCTCTCTTCCGAGAAAAGCTGCGACATGAACTCAATCTTCTCGACACCAATGCCGTGCTCGCCTGTGGCTGATCCGCCTACGCGAATGCATTCCGAAAGAATCTCGTGCGAAGCTTCCAGCACGCGTGCCACCTGGGCTTTGTCGCGCTCGTCAAAAAGCAAAATCGGGTGGATATTGCCATCGCCGGCATGAAAAACATTTGCGATACGAATGCCATAGCGGCGTGAAACGTCCTGAATAAAGTGCAGAATGTGCGGCAGTTTGGTACGCGGCACCACGCCGTCCTGCGTGCAGAAGGTGGGCGAGAGCCGGCCAATCGCGCCAAAGGCCTGCTTGCGACTTTTCCAGATGGCCATGTATTCCGGCTCTTTCCGGGTTGACCACGGGATCATCTTCTGCACCTTGCCGTTGTTTTTAAGAACCACGGCTGCAATGGCATCGGCCTGGTCGTCAAGGCCAGCTTCAAGGCCATCGGTTTCAATTATCAGCACAGCGCCCGCTTCAGTCGGGAAACCAAAGCCAAAGGCCTGTTCAACGGCGTTCAGCATCAGGTTATCAAGCATCTCAAGAGCAGCGGGCACAATGCCGGCAGCGATGATGTCAGAAACGGTCTGTGTGCAGCTTTCAATCGAGTCGAAAACGCCAAGAAACGTGCGGCCGGCTTCGGGGTCGCGGGTGAGCCGAACTATCACTTTGGTGGCAATGCCAAAGGTGCCTTCGTGTCCCACAATCAGGCCGACAAGGTCAAGCCCTGGTGTTTCTTCCAGTGGGCCGCCAAAATTCACGATCGAACCATCCGGCAAAACCATCTCCACGCCCATGATATGGTTGACTGTCACCCCGTATTTCAGCGTGTGCGGGCCGCCTGAGTTGGTCGCCACGTTGCCGCCGATGGTGCAGGCCGTCTGGCTGGAAGGATCAGGTGCGTAATGAAATCCGGTGCCGCTTAAAGCTCGTGTCAGCCAGACATTAACCACGCCAGGCTCGACCACGGCATAGCGGTCTCGCAAATTAATTTCGTGGATTTTCTTCATTCGCGTCAGGCTGATCATCACTCCGCCTCCCACGGCCAGCGTGCCGCCGGCCAGTGATGTACCTGCCCCCCGTGGAACAAAAGGCACGGCGTGTTTATTGCACAGCTTGACGATGTCAACCACATGGTCACGGCAGGTCGGGAAAACGACCACATCGGGAACGTTTTTTTCGATCACATAGCCGTCACATTCATAAACCACGAGTTCGTCGCGATGGGTGATCAGATTTTCTTCGCCGACGACCGAACGAAGGTCTTCGATCAGTTTCGCGACCACTTCGGCGTCAGGGTGCGGCAGGTGTGCCAGGCTCTGGGTTGTGGCGGAACTTGGGTGATCAGAATGGGTTGCGGCAGTTGTCATTGGAATTCTGCTGGTGTCATGCATGCTCTTTTGTGAGTGATTACCAGATTGTAACAAATTGAGAATCGGTGGAACACAGCCAAAATTACCGGTTATTCAGGTCGATCGATTTATAACAGGATTGGCTTGAAATTCTTGCTTTCAGTCGGTTGGCCAGCGTTATAAAAATGTTGCTTCGCAGATAGTATAAATGGCCCGGTTGAAACACCAGCAACACACTTTTGCAAAACGGAAATATGATGTCCATGCACGAATTCAGCATCGCTTTATTGCTTCAGAATCACGCCCGATTGGCGATCGCCCTGGTTGGTTTTTCTGTATTTGGGCTGAATTTTGCTCAGGCAGCTCCTCCATTCATTGATGAAAACGGTTATTACTGGTCGGAAACGAAGAAAGAAAACGAAAATCCGGTGATTTGGGACAGAGCTGACTTGGTTTTCTACACCGATGGCGTCTGGCGATGGACACTGACTGATGCTGACCAAACGCTGATGAAGCCAGTCACTGGCGACTTTTATAACCCTGGCAATAACAAAAGGTTAAATGAACTTGCCCAGGCCATTGCCAAGGCCCGGGCCAAGAATCAGGAAACGGAAAACGAACTGGCTGCACAGGTTATGGCTCGATTCCAGCCAGCTGATGAAACCGCAGCAAACAAGGTGAACTCGCTTCTGGCAAGATTCCGCCGCGGCGAACGTGGCGAAGCTATGGTTCAGGAGCTTTCATCGTTTATTAAAAGCGATGAAGCAAAGGAACTGGTTGCGCAACGAGACAAAAAACGGGCGGCCGCTTTTGCTGAGCTGGAAGACACCAACCAGGCCATGCGAATGGATTATTCCCTGCGAAATATTCGCAGCGTGGCTTCGGTGGTTGTGTCGGAAAGATCCATGTTTGTGCCGTTGTCAAGCAGCTCAAAGCCACTGGAAACCGATGATTCCGCCGCAGGATTCAGTGAATCACTGGGCATCGCTTATCGGCTGATTCCCAGGCAGGATGGTTCGTTTCTGGCGGTTTTATCGACAAAACCTCAGCCGGGAAGCCCAGGCGATTCGCTTGAACTTCTGCCGGGCGATGCCGTTTCAGAAATTAATGATCGGCCGATCACCAGCGACGCCGACCTCAATCGGCTGACGTTCCCCCAGACGGTGATCACCATAATGAAGTCGCTTGATGGTCAGCCAAGACGTGTGACAATATCGACTTACCGCCGATAATGCCAGTCGTCAGGCGGCTCGCCTTACAAGATAAATGATCGAGAGCGAAGCGATGATTCCCATCACCCAGGTGCCGGGCTCTGGCACCGGGATGAATGGTGCTATGAAACTGTATTTATGGGCCACCGAAGTCGAATAGGAATTGGCTGGTGCGTTGCTGGTAATCAACGATGTGCCGTCATAGTAGCCAGACATGTCGTAAAGAGCAGCATAGTAAGGGGATCCGCTAGGTGTCAGGCTTGGAACATCAACCGCGTAATTGATACCTACCAGTTCCCACTGATTAGTAACAGGGTTGAATGCAAAATCGCCAGAACCTGAATCGCCTGAGGAAAGAATGCCTTCAGTGTTCGGAATATTGTTGGTGCCAGTCGGCTGGGTGAACGACATCACCAGGTAAATGTTGCTGCCGCCATCAATAGCAAGGGCATCAAGGTTGTTCGTGCCATAGCTTTGCACTCCATCAGATGCACCCCATTCCCAACCCTTGGCCGTGCCAGGTGTTGGCGTGTTGTTTGTAGCGACTGATCCACGGGCTGTGCCTCGGCCATACATATAAACAGGCTGATTGGCCTGAAGGCTGTTCGGGTCTGACCAGACCGGGGCCCAGGCCGTGAAGCTGGGCTGGTCACTGTTCAGAGTCATCACGGCAAGGTCGCCGCTACTGCCAAAATAAGTCGAATTATAGGCTGTCAGTGCCGAAGCACCTGCATTATCGTAAAAAAGCGTACCCGTTCCGGCCGCTACGTGAAAGGCAGTCACCCAGGCCCTTGGCCCGATGGGAATTCCGTTAAAACTTCCGTATTGGCCAAGATATTGCCAGCCAGGCTTGACTCCGCCCGCAAGCACCGGCATGGTCGTCAGCCGACCGGGGTCCTGAAACACAATAATCGCCTGGGAAGACGAAGCAAAAACTGGCAGAACAACGGCAAGCAGAAAGGCTCTGATCAAAAGGCCTTTTTTCAGTGACATTTCCTTCGTCTCCCTTGATTTATCCACCAGGATTTCTGACCAGACTATTCCACTTATACTGATAAAACCAACAAACTACGGTCAGGAATAGAGATGTGTGACATTTGCAACGATCAATGTTGCATAGAATCAACACTCGCTCGGATAACCCGTACTGATACACCCAGACCGTGTCAGATCAATGACCTTATCGGTTGCTGAACCTATGAGCTTAAGGAAAAACTTAAATTTCCTTTTGGTTTAGTTTTTTCAAACCTGAATTTAATTTTATAAAAAAACTTGAATCAAAGCTGTGAAAGGAGTTGTTTTATTTTCTGAAGATAATCTTCAATCACCATCTGATCTCTCATCGAATTGAGTCGCTTTTGATAATCATTGATAATCTGCTGCTGTAAATCGAATAGCAAGCCCCGGTCTCCTTTTGACTTAGCTTCATTCAGGCGGTCTCTTAATACTACAGCTGGACTTCCCATGCCCTGTAGATTTTTGTATGCTGCCTACTCAGACTTACGGGAGGCAAGGTCATGGAAGACCTCGTGGTGGACGATTGGCACAACGAGTTCAACGAGATTTGCACACGTGTGTGCAAGCACATGTCGCGGCTTGAGATGCGCAATCATGTCCAAGCCTTCATGCGTGGCTTGGCCAGCGGTGCCCGTCGCAAGAATTCCTGGCATCTAGCCGAATCCGCCGGCTACTCCGGCCCCGATAGTTTGCAGCGGCTGATGGCTCAGGCCAGTTGGCAACCCGACAAAGTCCGTGACGAGCTTCAGGTTTACATCGTCGAAAAGCTTGGCGAACCGGACGGAGTCGTGATTGTTGACGAAACAGGATTTCTCAAAAAAGGAGACAAATCCGCAGGCGTGAATCGCCAATACAGCGGCACAGCCGGGCGCGTTGAAAATTGCCAGATCGGCGTGTTTTTGGCATATCGCTCCTCACTTGGTACGGCCTTGATTGATCGCGAACTTTATCTGCCAGAAAACTGGATTGAAAGCCCAGATCGCCGTAAAGAAGCGAAAATACCTGAATCAAAGCAGTTTCAGACCAAGCCGCAGTTGGCTGCTAAGATGTTCACTCGTCTGATTCATGGTCAGATGCCATTTCGCTGGGCTGTTGGAGACGAGGTTTACGGGCGGGACGGAAAATTGCGTCAAATGCTGGAAGACGCGAAAAAAAGCTATGTGCTGGCCGTGTCTTGCAATGAATATTACTATGTGAACGGCGAAGCGGAAAGCACACGGAAACACTCTGAAAGTCTGGCCCAAGACCAATGGAAGCGGGTCAGTTGCGGTCCTGGCAGTAAAGGTGAACGCTATTACGATTGGGCTTTGGTCGAATTTCCAGACCTTGCAAAGAGCGGCTTGCAAAAAGCTTTGCTTTTCAGGAGGTCGATTGAGGATCCAGCGGAGGTCGCTTATTATATTTGTCATTACGCCCCGGGGACAACGCTTGAAGAAGTGGCCCGTGTGGCTGGAAGTCGTTGGTCGATCGAGACTGCTTTTGAGCAGTCAAAACAGCAGGTTGGCCTGGATCAATACGAAGTGCGGCTCTGGACGGGCTGGTATCGCCACATGACGTTGTGCATGTTTGTTTACGCATTTTTGGAAGTGGTTCGCCAAAAGCAAACCGTTCGTGCAGAAGGTGAACGGCATGAAATGACACGCGACTCTCAAAAAAAAACTGAATCTGAAGGGGCTGATACCTTACTCACTCGCCGAGGTCGCCAGGGTTTACAACAAGATAATATCACCAATAGTTGAGGTGGCAGAGAGAGCCTGGCAATGGTCACTATGGCGACGCAACCATCAATTCAAGGCGAAGTTCTATCATTACAGAAAGAGAGGGCATTTCGTTTAGAGGATGTCTAACTGTAGTATTAAAGCTGATTATTTAATACATGCTATAAAAAACTGTATTGAAAGCACTTATGGTGTTTATAAGGGGCGTGCTCAAGTGAGCCTCGTGGTACTGGATGCAATCATTTCAGCCAAGAAACAGTTAGAATCTGGTTTTTAAATTGAGTGCAGAAAGAGTTATGGGGGCATTTAAACGAGGAGCCTTCATCAGGTGCGTATGCGGCAGCAGCTGATGCGGATGACTTAAAGAGCCAGGACAGGCCTGCGTGTTACTGGTTCCTCGGCCTTCCTGGTTCTACAGAGACTTGGGCAAGGCATCCCGAACATGGCTGGTATTTCGAGATGCCTACCTGGTTTTAATCTTTTGGGTTCGGTAGTTCACCATTCTCGCACATGGAGTGATGGCTGTTTCTTGTGACGATGATGTGGTCCAGAAATCGCAGCCTGAGAAGTGAGGCGCCTTCATGAACCATTCTGGTTAATCGAATGTCTTCGACGGACGGTGTGGGTTTTCCAGAAGGATGATTATGGGCCAAGATGAATGATGCACTGGCGGTGGATAACAGTATCCCAAAAAGTAAGCGGCAATCGATGGTTGCTGAGTTAAGACCGCCCTCGGCAATTCTGACCCAGCCTTTGACATCATGCGATGTCGAAAGACAGACGACCACGACCTCTTCCCTCAGGTCAAATGTTTCATCATTCCAGATATTTCGAAGGTATGCGACGACATCGCATGCCATCCGAATGGAAGTTGTATTTTCCAGCCTTTCGCGTCGGTAAACGACTTTCATTTCTTCGAGTTGTGGGTTATTCATATGGCTTATGACTTGAATCATAGTAAATGTCCTTTTAAATGTTTTTGAGTCCAGTGAGTTAGTAGGCGGCAACCTCCTAACTCACGACCTCTTAATCTTGCCAAAATAACATGAGAGTGACGCAAGGCTGTCCGTCATCATCGGGGCCAAGTTCACACCGCAGTAATTCGGTTGCACGCTCTTCATGCTCCTCGTTGAACGACACTTCGAATAAGAAATGCCGGGAGTTCTTATTCCTGGCGTAGGAAGCATTCAGCCTGGCTATCGATATCGCCTTGTGCAAGAACCACCGGAGTGGTCGTCCGTCACGATGGGCTTCGTGTTCGCGGGCAATGGCCAGAAGCTCGGCTGTGACGGCCACAGGGACGAGGAAGCCAGCCAATCGACCAAGCTCGGATTGGTCCACCAGGACGCCATCGGCGAGTGCCTGTTTACGTGAGTAACTATGAATAACCTGAGTGTGTTCCATAATGATATAACTCCCAAATATGTTAGACATTACGACGGTTTATCCGTCTTGATTGGAAGTATTGCACAACATGAGATAAAGGTCTATGCTTAGCGTGCCGATTTCGGTAAAAAGATGTGTAAGTCATTACGGTTATAATGGATAGAAAGCGATTGTCAAAACGCCAAAGCGAGATACTGGCGGTTATTCGTAAACAGGGGGGCTCGATTCGAACGAGCCAGGCCAAGGCCATCGGTATCTCACCTGGCACTCTTTACAAGCTCCAAGAGAGTGGTGTTCTGGAAGGGCTGGGAAGAGGAATGTTCCGTCTCTCGGATATTCCTGATGAGGGTCATCATGACTTGGTGCAAGTTGCAGCCAGACTGCCGCAAGGGGTCTTCTGCCTTGAAACGGCCCTGCATTATCACGGGTTACTTTCGAGAACTCCGGCAGCGGTTCACATTGCCGTTCCGCCAACGACACGAACACCGGGATTCGATAACCTGGCCGTGGTCGTGTACCGGCTGACAGGTGACGCATTCACGATGGGTGTCGAAAAGTGTCGAACGGGTGGGGTCACTGTTCGCTGTTACAGTGTAGAGAAGACCCTGGCGGATTGTTTCCGGTTCCGGAGCAGGGTAGGGGTTCAGACCTGCATTGAGGCCCTGCGGCGTTACTGTGAGCAACCTGGGGCTGACCTTGAGAAGGTCAGGGGGTATGCCCGGGTGTGCCATGTTGAGAGA
>JBJTRR010000213.1:0-4739 GCA_046076185.1 bacterium
ATTCATAGCCATGAAGCGAATTCTGAGTAATTCCCCTGACATTGGACGGTTAAGGGAATCGAGTAGTTGAAACTCATAGGTGTGCCAAGAATCTTTGGTCACTCTCACAGAATACGGATTTCTCCCGTCGATACTCTTGAATATGATTTTTTCATTTGCGGCGAGTACGTTGCCAGCAAACAGTGATCCACCACCCGCTACAAAGATACTACGGGCAGAATCTTTCACGAATTTACGTCTTATCATCATCGTATCAACTCCTCTGATTAATGTTTACCCTTCGAAAATCGACTCCATATGTATAACGTCGAAATTCAAGACAACTTGTTCGAATTTTCGATTTTTTTAAATTTAATTTTTAGATTGAGTTTCATAACTCTTGATGTAATCGGTCAGTCGCTGCATTTCCCGCCTGTCGCCTGTTTCTATGGCTGATTTCCAGTCATCCCAGACCTTGCGGCCCTCTTCTGAAAGCTCGCTGAACCGGCCCAGGTTAAAGCCAAGCTGAAGCCACCAGCGGCGGTCTTCAGGCCATTTTTCAGTGTCGGCCAGCGGGCCCGCCAAAATCTCGGCCACTTTGGCGGCCACATGCCGGAAGCCCTCATCACGTGATTGATTTGCCTGTTTCATCTTCATTTCCTGACGTCTGTCAATCACGCCTCGGGGCGGCCAGTTTCAAAATCAGCCGTTCCATAATGGTGCGGTCGGGCAGCTCGCTCCAGCCCTTCAGGTCAAGGTCGGCCTGAAGCAGCAGGGCGGGCAGATTTCTGACACGTGTCGGCCCCAGGTGTTTGTGCTGGGCCATGGCCGCATCAATGGCCTTGGGAAACGTCATCATGCCGGCTTCCTTAAAGGCAGCGCCCGCTTCCATTTTATTGAACCTGAGCATGCCGGCGTGGTGCAACTTACGCAGGTTTGAGGCCATGGCTGCAATGAGTTTGATGGGGTGCTCGCCGGCACCCAGCAGCGAATCAAGGTATTCAAGGGCTCTGGCCGGATGGCCGGTGGAGGCCAGTTCGATCATTGTCCAGACCGATTCAACATGGCCTGAGTGAACATAGCGGGCGACATCTTCGCGGCGAATCAGGCTTTTCTTGCCGTCGTGGCAGGCGATTGAGAGCTTTTCAAGCTCGCGGTCGATCAGGCCGGTCTCAGGGCCGATCAGTTCCACCATCAATACGGCCGCATCCTTCTCGATCTTGGCCTGATAAACCGCCGCCCGGCCGATGATCCAGCCGGAAAGTTCGAATTCCTTCGGTGCCGAGGCGTCAATAATAACGCCGATCTCGGTGTTTTTGACCAGAAACTTGGCCAGCCGCGTGCTGGCAGGAAAGCTTTTAACGCTGAGCACAAGCACGCTGCCCATGGCCGGTTTTTCGGCATATTTTTCAAGCTCGGCCCGGTGCTTGGTGACAAACTCGTCGGCAGGGTCGAGCACGACCATACGTTTGTCAGAAAAGAACGAGGGCGTGCAAAGCTCGTCAAGCACGTCGGCCAGCGATACCGAATCACCCGACTTGCGTGTCAGGCCAATGCGGTCTTCCGCCTTCGGAAAAACGGCCCTGGCGATGGTGGCAACTGACTCGTTTCTGAGGAAAAGGTCGTCGCCGGCCACCACAGAAATGGGCTTTGGCGTAAGCAATTCCGGTTTTTTAAGTATATCAAGCGCAAGCATTCAGGTCATAAGCCTTCTTGGCATATCCTTTTGGCATTATTAAATGATTTTAGCAACTTCTTAGAATAGTTTGGCACTTTCAAAATAATTTTCGGTTTTTTTCTGATAGGGGTGTCACAAATATTTCGGCAGATCGTTAGGAGAATGGGTTAGAATATGCATCTTGTGTGTTGCCACCAGCGACCGATATCCTTAACACCCTTTGCCATAGTGTTTTGCAATGATCACCAAATGGGCTTCAAAACTGATGGGTCAAGGGCGGCTGTCAGCCAAAAGTGGGCGACCGGGGGCAAAACCAATGGAAAAGATGACACTTTTCATGCACAGGGATGTGGCGATTCCGTGCTCAGGCAGCCAGTTGATTCGGGGAAGGCTTGACCTGCCGCCTGATGCCTGTGGCCTGGTGATATTCGCCCATGGCAGCGGCTCAAGCCGGCACAGCCCGCGCATCCAGTTTGTCGCACGGGAATTGCAGCAGGCGGGCCTGGCCACCCTTCTCATAGATCTGTTGACGGAAGAAGAGTCAGATCATCGGGCGAATGTTTTTGATATCAATTTGCTGGCAATGAGGTTAGTGAG
This sequence comes from bacterium, assembly GCA_046076185.1. Classification (GTDB taxonomy): domain Bacteria; phylum Planctomycetota; class Planctomycetia; order Isosphaerales; family Isosphaeraceae; genus QWQI01. Next base: position 2,255 of record JBJTRR010000213.1, read on the forward strand.
CGCACTTGAGTGGGCCGCCCGGCAGGAGGAAACAGCCGGATTGCCGGTGGGCTATTTTGGGGCCAGCACTGGCGTAGCGGCGGCTTTGGTGGCAGCAGCCCAAAGCCCGCGAACGGTGAGCGTGGTGGTTTCTCACGGCGGTCGGCCCGACCTTGCTGGGGAATATCTGCCAAAAGTGCAATCGCCAACGCTACTAATTACAGGCGGGCTGGATTCGGAAGTGCTTGAGCTGAACCGGCAGGCGAAATCGCGAATGAAGGCTAAGGTAAGAATCGAGATTGTGCCGGGGGCAACGCATCTTTTTGAAGAGGCCGGGACGCTTGAAAAAGCCGCTGAATTGGCAAAAAACTGGTTTTTGGAGCATTTTACCAAGGATTAATTTGGCAAGGGCCGACTTTCGTGATATACCGTTGGGAACAGGAGTGAGTGATCATGGAATTCACGGACAGGCGTCAGGCAGGGCTGAAGCTGGCCCACAAGCTGAAACTGCGGCAACTGGTGCGTCCAATGGTGCTGGCCATTCCTCGCGGGGGCGTTGAGGTGGGTGCCGCCATGGCGACAGAGCTGGGGGCAGAGCTTGATGTGGTTCTGGCCCGGAAGGTGTCAGCCCCTGACGAAGCCGAACTGGCGGCGGGGGCCGTGGGCGAAGATGGCTCGGTGGTGTGGAACGACGATGTTCTGCGGGCCCTGAACCTTTCAGAAGAACAACTGACCGAATCACGCAACCGCACTCTGGCGGAAATCAAGTCGAGGCGGCTGCGATACCGCGCCATCAGGCCCCGGGCTGATGTCAAAGGGCGATCGGTGATCATCACCGACGATGGCTTGGCCACGGGTGCAACCATGGTGGCCGCGATACAGGAAGTGCGTTCACGACGACCGATTGAGCTGATTGTGGCTGTGCCAGTGGCTTCATCAGCAAGTCTGAATCATGTTAAAATGCTAGCTGATTCAGTCTTTTGCCTGACGGACGACCCGAACTTCAGGGCAGTGGGCTTTTACTACCACAATTTTGAGCAGGTTAGCGACACCGAGGTGGAAAAGCTCTTGCATGGCAGTTCTCTGCCTGAAATCACGCGAATTCCTAGATAATTCAGGGAGATTTCTTTGTCGTGTCAGTCGGCTGGCCTGGGGCGGTTTTGTTGACTTCTGGATTTAACGCCTGGCTTTTGTTATCGCCTGAAACCTGTGGCTTTGTAGCGTCGGCCGGGGTTTGGGCCGGGGCAGCGTTAAAGCTTTGAGCTGGGGTTGGGGTTGAACCATCAGCCGGCGAGGCGGCCTTTCTGGCCCGTTCAGGGTAAACATTGAGCTGAGAGACTGCCGTGGGCGAGTTCGAAGTGCGTATGCGCATGGCTTTTTTGGCCGGTTTGGCGGTATCGATGCGGGGCGATGCACTGCCCAGGCCAGCGATGCCGTCAGACGCGAGCCCGGCCAGGCATGTCAGCACAAGCATACCCGCCACGCCCAGGCCCAAGGCATGGCTGGCGGCAAATTGCAGAATTGCCCAGAAGGCCGCCACCCACAAAATGCCGCTGGCGATGAGCATGGGCAGATTGTCAGATAGCAGAGTTTCCATACGAATATGGCTGAAGATTTGCAGAGCCGTAAGCAAAATGGCGGCCAGCAGAACTCGGGCGGCCAGATTCGGCACGACCGACTCATACCATGCCCCCTGCAAAAGTTCGGCAAGAAACCAGACCCCGGCCAGGATGATGATGAAGCTGACTATGATTTCAAGCAGCACAGGTCGTTTCCTCCCATGAACTTATCAGCCAGTTTCAGGGCATGTTCCGTCATATCGGTTCGGCTGAATTTCATGAAGATATCGTAATTCGCCACCGGCCTGAATTGCCAGCCCCTAGTCAAGCCCGTTGCGAAGCGTTAATTTATTATGATCAAAACTGTGCCGCAAAACGCCTGCCCCACGGCCGGCCTGGAAGCCCAAATCAGAACCGCACCCGATGATTACCATAAGTGCTTTCGCCGACGAGATTTCGCCCCAGCCCGAAGAACAGATTGCCGTTCTGGCCCGGCATGATATCAAGCATATCGAATTTCGGTCGATTCATGGCAAAAACGTGCTTGACCTGAGCGACGACGAACACAAGAATTTTCACAAACTGTTGAGGCAGGCGGGTTTTGGGCTATCGGCCATAGGCTCGCCCATCGGCAAGATCAAGATTACCGACCCGTTCGAGCCACACCTTGAGCGTTATCAGATTGCCCTGAAGCTGGCAGATTTTTACCAGACGCCGCGAATTCGAATTTTCAGTTTTTACTTGCCGGAAGGCGACGACCCTGCGATTTATCGCGATGAGGTGATCCGCCGGATGAAGGCTCTGGCCGAGATTGCCGATAAGCGGGGCGTGAAGCTCTTTCTTAGTGATTGACCGCGCCAGCTTCGAACAAATGGCTGCACCAAATCGGCACACCAACGAGGCCGTCCACCACTGTCGTACGGCGCGTGCAGGATGGCAGACGAGAG
>JBJTRR010000214.1:0-3131 GCA_046076185.1 bacterium
CACTGCGTTCGAAAAAATCGGGGCCGACGTGCAGGCCCGATTCCAGCAAATGAACGGCCGGGATGTCCATTTCCTGATGGGCAACGATGAAAATACGATCAAGGTCAGCCAGCGAGCCGCCGAACTGGGCATGGAGCCCAAGCCATATGTTGACGACATGGCCCGGCAGTTTCAGGAAGTCTGGGCGGCCCTGAATGTCTCAAACAACGACTTTATCCAGACCAGCCAGGATCGTCATCACGCCGGATGCCGCAAATTTATCCAGGCCGTTTACGACGCCGGGCACATTTTCAAAAAGTCTTACACCGGTCTCTATTGCAATGGCTGCGAAGCCTTTAAAACGGAAAAAGAAGTGGTTGACGGCCGCTGCCCGAACCACCCTGCTCAGGAACTTCGGCAGGTTGAAGAAGAAAACTACTTCTTCCGCCTCTCGGCCTTCGGCGACCAGCTTCTGGAACATTATCGCACGCATCCTGATTTCATTCAGCCGGAAAGCCGCCGCAACGAGATCGTAAACCTTGTTGAGGCAGGGCTTCAGGATGTCTCTATCAGTCGTAAGGGGTTCGTCTGGGGCATTCGTGTGCCTTTCGACGAAGAACAGACCATTTACGTCTGGTTCGATGCCCTTCTCAATTACATCACAGCATTGGGTTATGGTTCTGCCGACCAGACCCTTTTCGACCGCTTCTGGCCAGCCAGTGTGCATGTCATTGGCAAGGATATCACCCGGTTCCACTGTGCCCTCTGGCCGGCCATGCTTATGGCGGCCGGTCTGCCATTGCCACAAAGCGTTTTTGCGCATGGATTTGTCTATAATAAAGGCGAGAAAATATCAAAGTCGGCGGGCACGGCCATCGACCCGATGACTGTTTATAAAACCTTTGGATCTGAGCCTTTCCGCTATTATTTCATGCGTGAATGCCCATTCGGCAGCGATGGCAATTTCAGCGAAGAACGGTTCACCGAGATTTACAATTCGGACCTGGCCAATAATCTCGGAAACCTTTACAGCCGAACGATTTCAATGTGCACCCGCTATTTTGAGGGTAAGCTGGAAGGCTCAGGAGCCATCGCCCCGACCGACTGGTGCAGCGGTATTGATCTGAATCAGCTTGCCGCTGATCTTTCTGGCATGATGGCCCGGTTCGAATACAGCCAGGCCCTGCAATTGATCTGGTCGCAAGTGCTTGACACGGCCAACCGTTACATTCAGAACACCGAGCCCTTCAAGCTGATCAAGACCGATCGCGATGCGTGCCGGGTGGTGCTTGCCAATCTGGCTGATGCCATCAGGGTCACGGCCATTTTCATCAAACCCTTCCTGCCCGCCACCGCCGAGATCTTTTACAACTCGTTTAATTTCTCGGAAGTCGAACCATGGGAAGCCGTTCACTATGCTTCGGCAAGCCCGTTGGCCAGCCGGAATGTTGATTGGCATGTCACCGCCCAATTGGTTGATGGCAAGCCGCAACCGCTCTTCCCCAAGATTCAGGCACCAGCCTGAATCGGTTTCAGTGGCCCGGGATAAAACCGTTAAATCTCCCAAGCTGGGGCGAAGTTAGGAAATGATCAGCGGGCTTTGGCAGTCAGGTCGTCAATGGTCGATCTCTCAGCCAGTCTTCGCATCGTTTCCATGGCATAAAGGCATAAATCTTTGGTGGGATGGCCTTCGCTCACGGCCAGAACCTCGCCATTGACTGTCATCATCCGCCAGCGGAATTGACCATTCTTGTCGAGAAAAATTTGGAAAACACCCATCTAAACTGAACCCTCATTAAAGGTTACCCAACGAATCGAGCCAAAAACAATCAGCCCGGGGCAAAGTCCGTTCGTTTTGATACAAATTAATCTGTATCAGGCGGTATTTTTGTAAAAAACGCTTCGCCTGTCAAACAAAAAAAACAGAGGGCCCCCTGACTTCATGAATCAGGAGGCCCATTGCTGTTTTCAGCAACAATCAAAGATCAGGGTTGTTGTGGTGATGATAAGTCTTGTCAGGGTGGTGGTTCTGCGTCTTTTCAATACGCTTTTTAAGCAGGGCGCCATATTTGTGGTTGGCGGCATTGAAGGCGGCCATCGGGTCGTGGTCGCGGCCTTCAGCCACCAGCTCCAGGTGCGGGTTCAGCAGGTGCGCCACAATCTTGCATGCAACGTCTTTGGACCCGCCTTTGCCTTTATTTGTATCAACCAAATGTACCGTCACACGCCCGACCTGCTGGTCGTGATGATTCGTCGCAAGATCAAGGTGGTTCTCAATATAAGCCCTGAAGGTTTCTTCAACCGTCACATGATCGGCGTGGATTTCCAAATTCATTTTTTTGCCCCGTTAATCTGGCGTTTCCTGACATTTTGACGGCCCCTCAACCGAATCAAGCCGCCTGAGGGCTTATAGCTGGCTTTGGGCCACCTGTGACTTGTTACGACCCCGGCCCGCCGAAAGTTCTCAAATTCCGTTTTTTCATACGGCATTTTTTCAGCGACCCGATGCACCCACCGATTTCAGCCATCACGTCAACCATCAAAAATGATCGTTGGCAGGAGACTGAATTTTGCCGATTGGGTGGTCACTGCATCATTTCTACGTTCCTCACACCGGTTTTGCAATGCAGATTGTCAAAACCAGTGATCAAAATCGTCGTCAATCGCACAAATCTCCTATAATCCCGACTCGAACGCAAACCACCGGCGAACCACCGACGAATCACGAACGTCCATCATATAGCCAAGATACAAGCCGGGAGCCAGCTCGCGAATCTCGTCACGAAAGTTCCGATAAACCAGCGATGTGCCCGAATAATCCAGAATGATCGCCGGCTGGCCATCACGCACGCTTGGCTCAACCCGAAACACCCCTTTGATCATCTTCATGCCAAAGAATATGTTTCTCGCCTCCGAAGCATCGTCAGCAATCACCTTGCCTGAAAAAACCAGCCGACTCGCCCGCGAGGCCACCCGGGCCTGTGGGCTCCCAGGGTTCACCAGCGCCATCGCCTTCACCCGCCCGGTCGGTATGCCCGTCACATAGCCCTGCCTGAAGAGTTCCTCAAGCTGCCCTGGCGAACAGGCCGCCAGGTCGTCCATGCCACGAATCACCACCGCATTCTGGCCAATGGCCCATGCTTCGCTTAAAG
>JBJTRR010000215.1:0-1978 GCA_046076185.1 bacterium
GTCGAATATTCAGTTATGTATTACTGACTGTGTCTGAAGGCTCTAAATGAAATTCATTCGATAAATTCAGATTCGCCAGTATTTCAATAAATCGCTCGACCGATTCTTTGTAAGCTAACATGTGCCATGGTACATCTGAGAAATTCAACGATTGCAATTCATCAGGCAATTCGGATTTGCTTGAATTTCCAAGATCTGGCAATAATTTAGGATCAACAGGAGCCGATTCCCTGGTGTCTGGATTCAAAATCTCATCCTCTTCGGAGCCATCCATCACACTGTTTTTCTTGTTGTCGGTTTCTACGGAACTCGAGTTTCCATCCTTACCATTCTCTGCCATTCGCTGAAATCCTGTGCGTTTTGTCATCACCGGCATCGCGGGCATGGCTTGTGGCACCATGGCCACCGGCATTGCCACCATCGCCGGGGCTGTTTCTCGCATCTTCAGAAGTGCCGGGGCTTTGCCCGTCGCCATGGCATCGCCGATAATCGACTCGTTTTCCGAGATCATTCCCGTTGTCGGTTTCATCACCATCACCATGATTTGTGGCATCACACCATTGGCTGATCCATTCATGGCATCGTTGGCAGAACTTTCAGAACTGGATGACTTCACGATGGTGGCTGATGCGGTTGTGGCCGGTGCTGGCAAAAAGGCTTCTGGGCCGGGCATGCTGCTCAGGCAAAGCCGGTTTTCAAGGCTGTTGTTGATCAATTGTGGGTAAAACCGACGTGGCTTCATCTTATTGATTACTTGTGGGCAATGTGTTTGTCTGTCAGGTCAAGCACCACTTTCGATCCCATACGCAGGCTCAGGCCCGGGTTGGCAAGCTTCACCAGAATGGTAATCTGACCGGTTTCGGCATCCACTTCGGGCAGGATGGCCAGCAGTTCGCCGGAATAGCTTACGCCGTTCTGGCTGGCAATGATCTTCTGACCCGCATTGAGAAGCTTTTCCTGGCCCTGGTCGATTTTGGCTCTGGCCATAAGTGTTGAGTCGTCAACCAGTTCCACCCAAACCTGGGGAGCACCGGAACGGGGTGGCTGGTCGCCAATGCGGGCGTTAACTTTTGTCACCACAACCTGTTTCAGCGCATCAGCCTTGCCAGGCAGAAGATGGATGGGCACTTTGCCCCAGCTCATGTCTCTTTTGAAGTTGGCCAGGTCAAGCTCGCTTTCCGCACGATTTTGCTGCAGTTTGGCTACATCCTCGTCAATTGCTACCTGGCGGCGGGTGATATCGAGCAATTTACGCGACTTTTCCACCTCGGCCACGGCCAGCTTCCAAACATTATCTGCCTTGGTCAGGGCTTCCACTGATGTCGCATTCTTTTCTTTAAGCCCTTGCTGCCGATCAAGTTCCTGCCTGGCGTTCCGCTCTCTGATCAGGCTTTGTTCAAGCTCGGTTTCGACCTCGACTACTGCTTTTTCTGACTTCAGCCGCACTCCGGCCAGTTCTTTCGCAGATTTCTGTGAATCAAAAATGAAGGTGTCAATCTCGGCCGGCGTTTCAAACTGGGTCGTCACGACCGGCGAATCACCCACCCACGAGCCTTTTTCCCGGCTCCATTTCAGTCGCTGGCCTTCATGCACCGAAACCTGCAACAGCGGCCAGTCGTTGTAAGGCATGATCCGCACAACATTTTCGGGTATCGCTTCAACTCGGCCCGGCACTTTCGAGAGGTCAACCGAAATTGGGGCTGGTGTTGCCGCCTCAGAAGCTGGACGATTTTCTGTAACCACAGGCTGGGAAAGCATTTTTTGATGCTCTCGCGAGGTATAAACCACCGATACCGCTGATAAGGCCAATGCCCCCCACACAGGCAGGTTACGCACCAGATGATCCTGAATGAATTGTTGCATGGCTAGATTCCGCTTGTATTTCGAACCTGTGCTGCTGTTTCTTTGTTCGATTGGGGGAAGTGGCGAATTGCTGGCCCCATGTTCATTCCAGCTCAATCAGACTCCCTTATCCAAT
>JBJTRR010000216.1:0-7006 GCA_046076185.1 bacterium
TGGCTTTGACACTTATACCGAGAAGCCGGGGTATCGGGTGAATGCCGACCTTGGCCTGGACGAGGTGGTGGCGTCTGAATTTGACGCACTGGTGTTACCAGGCGGCCGAGCACCCGAGTATTTAAGAAACCGGCCGAAAGCCGTAGCGATTGTCAAACATTTTTTGGATACAAACAAACCCATAGCCGCCAATTGCCACGGGCCTCTGCTAATTCTGGCCGCAGGTGGGGGAGGCGGCCGAAAAATGACAGCGTATCCGGATCTGGAACCTGATCTCAGATCTGCGAACTGTCAGTTTGTCAATCAGGAGGTTGTGGTGGACGGGTCGATCGTGTCGGTGAGGGGATGGCCTGATAATGGGCCATGGATGCGGGAGTTTGTCAAGATTTTAAAAGCCAGACAAACCAGCACATGACAGGGGAAGACGTTGAGTAAATGAGCCGTTTGGGTGAAACGGCTCAAGATCAGAACGAGGCTCGATCATTGGAGATCGGGTTAGTCGGGTTCGGAGCGTTACGGCGTTTGGCTTCCCATACTTCACGGCGGTCAACACTGACCGTGGGCGGGGCTTCAATTCCAAGTTTGACTTTATCACCACGGATTTCGACAATCGTCACCGTGATCTGATCATCAATGATGATCGTTTCATTCTTTTTACGGGATAGCACAAGCATGGGTCATCGTGGCTCCCACGGTGTCCTTGCGGACGGATGAACTTCCTGGGGTTATCACCTTACAGAAACCATTTCATATAAAGTGACTACTCGAACATAACCGACGATTCAACAAGTGGTCAAGAATTGCTATAAATTCTGATGGTCTTACGAAACATAAAAGTTGCAAAACCGTTAAAATCGTTAATCTAAAGTCGTTTTTTTTGTCGTGTCGTGAAAATCTCGCCAAACTTGGCATCTTTACTTCAGCTTGCGATAGAGGCTGCCAAGGCCCAGATCGTTCAGCTCGTTTTCAATGTCTTCCGGGGTGGCGTTGGCCATCGTCTCGCGCAGTTCCTGCACCAGAAAATCAAAAAATTTCACGCGGGCACGCTGCAGCGTTTTTCTAAAGGCTTCAGCCGTATATTTTTGTGTCGAATCTAAATTGAGCTTGTCAACCAGTTCCTGAATTGATGCTTCGGGCTCTTTCACACGAAGTTTCAAGATGGTGGCATAGCGATTGTTCGCAGTGGTTGATTCATAAAGTTCAAGCTTGGCCCAAACTCGCTTGATCAGCACTTCACGCCAGACCTGGTCATAATCGACATCAGGCTGTTCGGGTTCGGGCAGGTCGCCAGGAGGAAGGCTGGTTGTCTTGCGAGCACGGAAGTGATCAACAATCAGGCGGTGTAATATGGTACGCAGATAGTCACGAAACCGGCCTTTTTTCTCGTCGGCCCCGGCCAGTTTGTGGTTTCAGACTTTCGTCCAGAATTCCTGAAGGACATCGTCCGCCAGGTTCGGATCTTTGATTTTCATCTTCAGGTATCGCTGAACGGCATCGTAATAACGCAGGATCAATTCCTGCATGGCCACCTGACCCTCGGGCCCGGGAATGTGGGCCGAATGGATCTGGGTCCAGCTCGTTTTCAGGTTGGAAAGACGCTCGGGTGCGAACGAATTTTCCTCAGAAGGATGCATCAGCGAATGGGCCTCAGTCAGATTGATCAGCGAAGATAGATACTGAATATTTATCAGGGTTGCCAGCCTGATGCAAGCCACCAGTGAAAGATCAGCCTGAAATCGTGAGAGATCGTTTGATCGCGTCGAGTTTGCGGCTTATTTCAGAAGGAAGATTTCAGTCACTTTGCGACAACCGCTTGACATTCTGGCCGCCAACAAGCGATTCCATCTCCCTGAGAATCTCAATGACTTTGTCCCGGTAGGGATAGGCTGAGAGTTTATCAGCAATGGCTTTTTCATGTTCAGCAAGGGTACCGGCGTTGACACCCGGGAACCAGTGGCCGCCATTGCCCAGAAGATTATAACGCATGCGGGCGTAGTCGGTCATGTCAAAGGCCTTGAGCAGATTCCAGAGCCAGACAACGATCGGCATGTTAATGGTGCCCGGGGTTTCCTCCCAGCGGGGCAGGCCACTGGCCCAGTTTTTCAGCCAGTCGGCCCCCATGGCCTGCTGGTAATGGGTTTGCAGATTTTCCAGAACGGGCCTGATGGTATCTGCTGCAGTGGCAAGCAGGGGCAGGGCTTTGAGGTGCTCGTCGAAATCAGCCGGCTTTGAAGCACCCAGCGAAAGGGTGTGAATTTGTGGATGCGATAGGCAGAAAAGGTCGTTGAAGATCATTGGCGAAAGCGGCTGGCAAAGATCAACCAGCTTTTGTGTCGGCTTATAAAGCATGCCCCCTTTATCGGAAGGGCTGATGATGAAAACGCCCATGTCATGCCGGGTGGCCGCTTCAATGGCGGGCCAATTATTCTGGTAAATCCAGTAGTAATGTAGATTTACATAATCAAACCGGCCGGTTTCGATAGTTTTGGTGATCAGATCAACCGGGCCATGGGTTGAGAAGCCGATATGGCGGACTCGGCCTTCCTTGCGCAACTTTTCGGTTTCGTCAAGGCAGCCGCCGGGGCGTAGGGCCCAGTCAAAGAGTTCCTGATTGTTAATTCCATGAATGCCCAGCAAGTCAACATGGTCAAGCTGAAGCAGGCCAAGACTGTGATTGAAGGTTTTGCGAAATTCGGCAGAATCAGCGTAGGGATGAACTTTGGTCTGAACGATGATCTGGTCACGCGGGAAAGTGGGCAGAACCCGGCCAAGCTGAATTTCGGAAGTGCCATAGCCGCGGGCCGTTTCGATGTGATTGATGCCAAGCTCGACCGATCGGCGAATGGTGGCCTCAAGATTGGCCTGACCTTCGGGCGTGATGCCTTGGGCTTCGTCGTCGACCCAGGAATGCTGATATCTCATGCCGCCGCATGAGAAAACGGGCATTTGCAGTTCGGTTCTGCCAAATCGTCGGTAAATCATGCGAGGGATCATCTCACGAAGGGGTGAACGATGGCACGGGGGCTGGTGCCATCGCGGGTATGGAATGGCTTACTTCGAAGGTTGCCAGGCGATCAGATGGCGGGGCCGAGAAGGTCTTTCACAACGTCGCGTTCATCGGTCAGCTCTTTGGCGCTGGCGTCGATGCGGGCCCGGGCAGCAGCGTCGATGGCAAAGTCATCAAGCACCTTGTAAGTCTTGCCATCAGCCGAGAAGAGAGGCATGGAGTAGATCAGGCCGCTGGGGATGCCATACTGGCCGGTCGAGACAATACCTGCCGAGAAGCAATCGCCGGCAGCGGTTGGGTTTACAGCGGAATGCACATGGGCCAGAGCGGCATTGGCGGCTGAAGCGGCCGAACTGGCGCCGCGGGCCTTGATCACAGCCCCGCCACGCTTGGCCACGGTAGGAATGAAGGTCTCTTCAAGCCAGGCGTGGTCGGTAATGACATCAGTGACTGGCTTGCCACCGATGCGGGCGTTTTTGTAGTCGGGGTATTGGGTGTCAGAATGGTTACCCCAGATATTCAGGCGGCTGACGGCCCCAACATTCACGCCGGCCCGGGCGGCAAGAAGGCTGGCGGCACGGTTCTGGTCAAGGCGGGTCATGGCGAACCAGTTTTCAGGCTTGATGCGTGGGGCGTGGCTGCGGGCGATCAGGCAATTGGTGTTGCAGGGGTTGGCCACGACCAGCACGCGGCAGTCGTCGCTGGCGGCGTCGTTAATGGCTTTGCCCTGACCCGTGAAGATCGGGCCATTGGCGCGAATGAGGTCGGCACGGCTCATGCCGTCCTTACGTGGCATGCCGCCCACCAGAATGACCCAATCAGCATCGCCGAAGGCTTCGTCGGCTTTGTCAGAGGCTTTGACATCAGCCAGAGTCGGAAAAGCGCAGTCTTCCAGTTCCATAATGGTGCCGTTCAGGTTCGGCAGAAATTGGCTGACTTCCAGCAATCGCAGGCTGACGGGTGTGTTGGCACCGAAAATCTGGCCTGAGGCAAGGCGGAAGATCAGGGCATAACCAATATTTCCGTTGGCACCACTGACGGCAACGCGGACGGGACGGCTCATGAAGAAAAATCCTTGTGGTCGTTGGTTGTATCTGAAGCGGGATGGTCTGGCCCAGACGCATCCGCCGACGATCCGGCACCAGCCGATTCGTCGAATTTCTCTTGGACAATATAGTCTAATTTCGCCTCGGGAAAAACCCCGTGGTCCAGATCAAGCTTTTCGGGAATTTCCGCAAACCTGTCTGTGAGCCTGCCATAGCTGCTGTTTCGGCGGCTGGCACGGTCTTCAAGATACCAGCGGCGGGCAGCCACAAGAATGACCAGCCCAAATATGCCAAGAAAGCCGGCGACAAACCAGCTCATCTGGGTATCCATTCGCTGCCTGATCAGATCCGACCGCTTCCACTCAAGCCCGTGGCCCAGCAGAACCGGCGCCGAGCGGAAGCCATCCTGCGCCCGATAGGCCCAGAGCTTGAGAAAAAAGCCGGCCGTATCAACTTTCTCCTGCAGGCTGTTGCCAAGCGGAAAGCCGGGCGGGAGGTCTGTCAGCTCAACCACCCACGGGTATTTGCCTGAATCTTCTGTAAACAGCCACAGTTCATAGCGTTTGGTCAGGCCATAGGCATTGGGGGGAATGTCAAAGGCAAGTGCACGCCGAACGGTGCCTGAAAGAGCCAGCAACTGGCCACGATAGCGTTTGGGGTCTTCACGCGGGTCGCGATAGAGATGGCTGAAGGTGACATCGCGGCGGGCGTCGTTCAGCAGTCGCTCAGTCGGTGCCTGGCGGGCCTTATCAAGAAAGTGGTAGTAAAGTGCGGGCGGAAGGTCGCGGTCAAGGTCAACCAGCGATTCCAGCAGAAACGGCAGGTCTTCGACAGGTGTTCTAATGGCTTTGGTGTCGTCATCTTCTGCCGGAATGGCTTTGGCTGCCGGGGCCTGGGCAGGGGCAGGCCTGGCGTTTGGCAGATCGTTTTTTGGCGCAATCTGACCAGCCATAATCATGCCGGCGGGCAGGGCTGGTGGCTTCTGCGCCGGGTCAATCAGGCGAGTGCCAGGCGGGGCGGCTGTGTCGGGGTCGATACCCGCCCGGCCCATCAAACCCGCCCAGAACGAAGGGCGGGATACCTGCGTAAAGAGAAAAAGCACAAAAACGAGTTGAATGACAAGCCTGACAAGCCGTTTTTGCGAACGGCCCGACTGCTTGTTCATTGAGATTTCGCTGGCAACGGCATTCAGGCGAAACATGGCGCGACCCGGTGTTGCTGAGATTGTCTATTCGAATTTTACCCAGCCGCACAGGTTGCTGCTGACAGGAAAGAATCAATTTTTCAGAAGTTTGCGAAGCCTGAGAACGGTGGCGTCGTCAAGTTTTTTATCATCATGGGGCATCAGGTCTGATAGTTCTATGGCCCGGGCGGCTTCGGTGGCGGCCTCGTTGGCCAGCCCCAGGCCGGCATCAAGCTCGGCGAGATCCGCCCAGATGATTGCAAGATTGGGGTAAAGCCTTGAGGCAGTCCGAAGGCACTTGGCCCGTTCGCCCAGAAGCTTGATTTGGTCCTGCGGCGGTATGCGGTCGCCGTGCTGCCTGATCAATTGCTCAATAAAACTGGCCTGACGCCGCCAGATGGTGACAGCCAGCGGATTACGCGGCGGAGTGAGTGCATAAACATAGGCCGAGTGAATTTTCATCCAGGCGGCTTCAAATTCAGCCGGTTTGGCCCCACCGGCCAGCCAGGCCTGATATTCAAGATCAGCCATGCGAAGATAGCTTGATGCATCGCGAGGGTCGGCACTGATCGCCTGCAGAAGCTGCTGGCGAGCGGCCGGAATATTGGGGCCGGGGCGATTGACCAGATCAGCGGCGCTGGAACGGGCCAGTTCCGCCTTCCAGAACGGTATGGCTGCGCCCAGAAAGCCGCCCAGCACGGCCACACAGACGGCAATTGGCACAAATCTCAGGAGCTTGATATCAAACACGACTCGCGTTTTGGCGGAACGCCAGCCGGAATCAGCCAGGTTCAGACCCAAGGCCAGCATCGACCAGAAAAACATGGAAACGCTGGGAAAACCGACACCGCCGGCGGCCAGCCATGTCACGGTGATGGCCACCAAAGCGGCGGCGATGTGTTCCGCCCGAATCTGGCAGCGGGCCAGAATGGATCGGCATAAAAGCCAGCCCACAGCCCAGCCGATGAGCAGCACGAACCATCGACGCAGCAGATCTTCCTGAAACAGGTTCCAGCCACCCAGAACCGGGGCAAAAAGAAATGCAAGGGCACTATAGGCCAGAACCTGTGTCTGCACCGAGCCGACCGAGAGAATTTCGTAGTCTGTCAGCCGGCGGGGCTCGGTTTTTTCTTCGCGGGTCATGCGCCATACACCCAGCAGAACGGCGGCTGAAAACGCCAGAAGGGCAAAAACCCCCGCTGTGACCCACACCTCGAGAAATTGATTATGCGGGTCGCTGATCTCTTCGGAAGCCTGCGGCAACTTGAACTGCATGTAATAGTAGCTGAAATTGGCCGGGCCAATGCCCCAGAGCCAGTGCTTTGCCTGAGCTATGATCGACCACGTGGAAACCCAGTATTCCACACGATATTGCAGGCTTTTGGTTGATTCAGTCAGCACCAGCAGGTCCATTCGCCCGGTGGCCAGCCCCGCGATGAACAGACCAACTACAACGAAAAACAGTGGCACAACCAAGCTGATGACTGATTGCAGACGGGTGCGGCGCAGCAGCAGAAGCGAAAGCACAGCAACACCTGCCAGCAGGCCAAGATAGGCGCTACGGCATTTGGTCCAGAGCAGGCAGACGCCGGCCAGAAGGAGAATCAGCAGAAGCGGAATGGCCCGGGCCAACTTGCTGTTCCAGCGGGTGTTGGGGCGAAGAAGCTGGTCAAAGAGCAGGCCACACAAAAGCACAATCGGGCCGACCAGCACACCCGCCAGCGAATTGGCCAGGGCAAAGGTGGCCATGACTTCATTACTGCCAAGCAG